>DASRJN010000436.1:0-5158 GCA_035649455.1 Acidimicrobiales bacterium | reverse complement strand
GCCGGCGTCATCCTGGCGGCGCTGTACCTGCTGTGGGCGTACCAGCGGGTCTTCCACGGCACGCCCGATGACGACAACCGCCACTTCCCCGAGATCTCCTGGAGGGAGGGGATGGTGGTCGCCCCGATCCTGGCCCTGATCGTGTTCCTCGGCGTGTATCCCAAACCGGTGCTGGAGCGCATGCAGCCATCGGTCGACCGGTTGATCGAGCACGTGGACGAGAACAGCGACTTCACCTCGCCCAGCGTCGACTCCCAGGAGGCGGGACCGTGATCGCCGTGCTTGCTCCGCTCGCCTCGCTGTCCCAGCCGCTGCCGGTCGACCCGAACCCCATCGACACGCCCGCGGTCGACTGGTGGGCGGTCGGGCCCACGCTGGTCCTGGTAGGCGGGGCGCTCGTGATGCTGCTGGTGTCGTGCTTCGTCACGTCCCGCAAGGCCACGATCGGCTACACGATCTTCACCTGCGCGGTGGCGATCGGGGCGGTGGTGGCCAGCATCCCGCTGTGGATCAAGGTGCAGGACTCCGACCGGGGGCCTTTCTCGACCATGGCCGGCGCCGTGGGGGTCGACGGGTTCTCGGTGTTCCTGACGGTGGTGATCGCGGCCGCGGTGGTGCTGGCGGCGCTGCTCACCGACGGCTACCTGCGGCGGGAGGGGCTCGAGGGGGTCGAGCCCTACGTCCTGCTGCTGCTGTCGGCCTCGGGCGGCGTGATCATGGCCCAGGCCAACGACCTGATCGTGCTGTTCCTGGGCCTGGAGATCCTGTCCATCGCGGTCTACGTGCTGGCGGCGATGCACCGGCGGCGGGTTACGTCGCAGGAGGCCGGCATCAAGTACTTCGTGCTGGGGGCGTTCTCGTCGGCCTTCTTCCTGTACGGCATCGCCATGATCTACGGCGGCGTGGGCACCACCAACATGGTCAAGGTGCTGCAGACGTTCAGCGAGAACGCGCTGCAGGACGACGGCCTGGTCCTGGTGGGGCTCGGGCTCATGCTGGTGGGCCTGGGCTTCAAGGTGGCCGCCGTGCCGTTCCACTTCTGGACCCCGGACGTGTACCAGGGCGCGCCCTCACCCATGGTGGCCTGGATGGCATCGGGCGTGAAGGTGGCGGGGTTCGCCGGGCTGATCCGGGTGTTCGTGCTGACCTTCGAGTCGTACCGGATCGACTGGCAGCCGATGATCTATGCAGTGGCCGTGCTGACGCTGGTGGTGGGAGCAGTGCTGGCCGTCGTGCAGACCAACGTCAAGCGCATGATGGCCTACAGCTCGATCAACCACGCGGGCTGGGTGCTGGTCGGGGTGCAGGCGGCGACCGACCAGGGCGTGCAGGCCGCGCTGTTCTACCTGGCCACCTACACCTTCCTCATCGCCGGCACGTTCGGGGTGATCACCCTGGTGGGCCGCACCGGCGACAAGCGCCACGACCTGGACGACTACCGGGGCCTCGCCCGGTCCCGGCCGGCTCTGGCGCTAACCCTGACGGTGTTCCTGCTCGCCCAGGCGGGCGTGCCCCTGACCTCGGGGTTCTTCGCCAAGTTCTACGTGATCACCGCCGCGGTCGAGGCCGGGTCCACGTGGCTGGCCGTCATCGCCATGCTGACCGCGGTCATCTCGGCCTTCCTCTACCTGCGCATCACGGTGAGCATGTACATGAGCGACCCAGACGAGGCCGAGGCGGGAGGCCCACAATTTTCGATCCCGCTGGGCGCGGGCATCGCTCTGGCGGTGTGCCTCGTGGTCACGCTGGTGGTCGGCGTGTGGCCGGGCTCCATCTCGGGCCTCGCACAGGACGCAGTGCCGGCATTGGTGGCCGCCAGCGGCTGACGCGGCCGTCCACGTGTGGTGAAATCCCCCACGGCGCTGCTGTGCTCCCCCACAATGGCGGCGTCGCCGAGACACGACCTCCCGCCAGTGCCACCGCTAACCGCCACCGCCGAGAAGACCATTGCCCACCACCCGTCGACAGAGCGATGCCAGTCTGGTGCGCCGCTCGCAGCAGGGCGACCGGCGAGCCTTCGGCGCGCTCGTCGGCCGGTATGACGCCCGCCTCCGTGGGCTCGCGTATGCCCTGCTCCTCGACCCGGCGACCATGGACACCGCCCTGTCGTCGGCGTACCTGCGCGCCTGGCGAGACGTCGTCCGCCTGACCGCCAAGGACGACGCCGGCGCCTGGCTCTACCGGGTCACCTACAACGCCTGCATAGACGCCCTCCGCCGCGACGGCACCCCCGCGGCCGCCTCGATCCCCCCACACCCGTCACCGGACGGCCGCCCCAGCCTCCGAGCCGGCCTGGCGTCCCTCTCGCCGTCCGAGCGGGTCGCGGTGGTCCTGGTGGACCGCGAGGGCTTCACCCCCGAGGCCGCGGCCCGCATCCTCGGCCTCCCGGTCGCAGACCTCCTAGACCGCCTCGCCTCGGCCCGCACCAAGCTCACCCCCCACCTCCCCAAGCCCAAGCCACCCCCCACCCCCGAGGCCGAGGCCGAGGCCACGGCCACCGCCGACGCCCCTGCACCCGTCACGGAAACCCCCGCCCCCGAAGCCACCGACGACGCCACGGAAGCCCCCGCCCCCGAGCCCGATGCGCCCGCGGCTGCAGCCCCCAAGGCCCCCGGGCCCACGACCCCAACCGCGGAGTCGCCGACGTCGGCCACGGCGGAGTCGCCCGCGGCGCCCGCCGCGGAAGCCCCCGCCGTCGAGGATCCCGCTGCCGCGGCGTCCGTGGCTGAGTCATCCGGGCCCGAGTCGCCCGCGGCCGCGGCTGATTCGGCTGCCGCTGCGGACGCTGCCGACGCTCCCGCTGCCGACGCTCCCGCTGCCGACGCTCCCGCCGCCGCTGCCGACGCTCCCGCTGCGAGTGCCGAAGCTGCCGCGGCCTCTGTGGCTGAGTCCTCCGCGCCCGAGTCGCCTGCCGCCGAAGCTGCCGTCCCTGCTGCCGCGGCCTCCGGGGCGGAGGCGCACGCGGGTGACGATCCCACCGAGCCCATGTCCGCTGGTGGGGACGAGGCTGCCGCTCGCTCGGGGAACGGGGCGCGGGGGAACGGGGCTGCGCCTCGCCGGGGTCGCCGGGGTCGGGGTGGTAGCCGGGCTGCGAGTGCGAGCCAGCGGGCGGAGTCGCCCGGGCCGGAGAATGCGCCCGATCCCGATGCGACGCCCGATCCCGGGCCTCGGGTGGGGTCGTGAGCGACCAGCCGGCCGAGGGCGAGGGCACGCCCACCGCGCTGGCGCTCCGCCGTATGCGGGCGCCCGAGCATGGGACCAGCTTCTGGTCCGACCTCGACGCCCGCCTGGCCGACGAGCCACAGCTCCGCCTGGCGCCCCGGGCCGCCATCCGTCCCATCACCCAGCCGCCGCCCGTGATCGACGACCGCCACCTGGCCAAGTCCCTGGCCGGGAGCACCACCGACGGGGCCCCACCCCGCCGCTCGTCCCGCCGCCTGCTGACCGTCCTGGTCGTGGCGGTGGCCACCTTGCTGGTCCTGGCCTTCGTCTTCCGGGAGCCGGACGACGAGACCGCCACCAACGACGCCGACACCACCAGCAACTCGTCCGACCAGACCGCCACGAGCGACGACGCCGCCACCACGACCACCATCGCGACCACGACCATTCCGCCGGGCACCATCGATGCCGCCGCGCCCATGGATCCCGCCGGGGTCGGAGGCCTGCGCATCGGGGCCACCTTGGGGGATCTCCAGGCCCAGGGGTTCCAGATCCAGCCCGACCAGGCCATGTTCCGCGGCTCGGGCGGGACCTGCTACGTGGCGCGGGTGACCGGGGCGCTCGACCTCCGCCTCCGCTTCCGCAACGCCGACGGGACCCGCCGCGCCAACGATCCCGTCGAGGGCGTCCTCGCCGCCATCTCCATCGACTCGTCCCTGCCCACCAACCGGCTGTCCAACGGGACGGGCATCGGGCTCGGATCGCCGCAGGACCAGGTCCTCGCCGCCTATGGCGAGACCCTGGACGAGCGCCACCACCCCTTCGCCCCGCAGGGCAAGCTCTACCGGGCCGACGCCGGGAACGGGCTGGGCATCGCCTTCGAGACCGACGGTGCGACCGTGATCGGGATGTCCGTGGGCGAGATGGACGTCATCCGCTTCGTCAACCAGTGCAGCTGACGCCCCGCGAGCTCACAGCAGGCACACAGACAGCCCACGGCTGGAGCCCGAATCCCAGGTCACGAGCGGCTTTGGCCCCTCGTGCAAACGCTCACTAGGCTCCCGCGTCGTGTCCGAGTTCCTCCGGTCCTACCTCACCGTCGGCGTGTTCCTGGCCGTCGCTGTGGCGCTGGTGGCGGCCATCATGGCCCTCGGCAGCCTGGTCCGGCCCCGCCGCCCCCAGCCGGAGAAGTACATCAACTACGAGTCCGGGGTCGACCCCGCGGGGTCGATGTGGGGGCAGACCCAGGTCCGCTACTACCTGTTCGCACTGCTGTTCGTGCTGTTCGACGTCGAGGCGGTCTTCATCTTCCCCTTCGCCACCCGGGCCGAGGCCTATGGCTGGTTCGGGTTCGTCGAGATGGGCATCTTCGTCGCCATCCTCGCCCTCGGGCTGCTCTACGCCTGGAAGAAGAAGGTCCTCCGCTGGATCTGACGCTGGAATCCCCGATACAGGACAACGCCGTCTGATGGGACTGGTCGAGAGCGGGAAGCTCCCCAAGCCCCTGACCTCGCTGCTCAACACGGCCCGCAAGTACAGCCTCTGGGCTTACCAGTGGGGTCTGGCGTGCTGCGCCATCGAGATGGGCGCGGCCTTCGCATCCCCTCGCTACGACGTCATGCGCCTCGGTGTCATCCCGTTGCCTGCCAGTCCCCGCCAGGCCGACGTGGTGGTCATCTCGGGCACGGTGACCGACAAGATGGTCCCCGCCATCAAGCGCCTCTACGAGCAGATGGCCGACCCCAAGTACGTGATCTCCATGGGCTCGTGCACCAACTGCGGCGGCCCCTACTGGGACAGCTACTCGGTGACCAAGGGCGTGGACCAGGTCGTGCCCGTCGACGTCTACATCCCCGGGTGCCCGCCCCGGCCCGAGGCCCTGCTGGAGGGCATCGTGCTGCTCCAGCAGCGCATCGGTCGCGAGGACATGGCCGACCGCTGGCGGGGAGATCCCCTGGTGGTGCAGTGATGGCCGACACCGACGCGACCACCGAGG
>DASRJN010000435.1:0-4425 GCA_035649455.1 Acidimicrobiales bacterium | reverse complement strand
CGCCTCGGCCTCGACGATCGCGTCCGCGTTCGCGGCCGTCACCTTCTGGATCGAGTCGGCCAGGTCCGTGAACTCGCTCGCCGTCGAGCCGGCGAGCTTCGGCATGTTGTCGATCGTGTTCTGCAACTTGACCTGAGCGAGATTCGCTTCCTCGCTCGACTTGGCAAGAGCACCCAGACCGACAAGGGCGGCGCCACCGAAAGCGATCATCCCCGTGCCCAGGGATGTCAGCCGGTTGCCCCACTTGTCCATCGACTTTTCGGACTTGCCGAGCTCGCGGTCCGCGGTGGCACCCAGCCTTTCGATGCCCTGAACGGCGCCCCGGGTGTCGGCATCCACCACCAGCCTGAGGGCTTCGGTAAACGCCATCAGGTCACCTGGGGCCGGTGGACCCCCCGGGCCAGGCGAGACCGGGGGGACACAGCCGGCGGACGCAGGTGGATCTCAGGCCCCCGGCTAGCCGGTCGAAGGAGGAATGGCCTCCCCACCTTGGCGGCCGACGCCGCTTTGACGCCCATATCACTTGACCTGCAGAACCCGGCCGCCGGGGCCGTGTTCGACTTCGCCGCCGTCGGCCAGAACTTCGAGCACTCCCCGTTGATGCGAACGGGACCGTTCCTCCGACTTGGCGAGAGCGTCACGGATCGTCCGATCCAACCGGCTGACCCGGGCCTGCAGCGCAGGGACCCGCCACTCGGGACGGTCAGGAACCGAGCGGGCCGCGGCCTGTTCCGCGGCCCGCTCACCGTGCTCCTTCATCCTCGACTGCTTGTCCCACCAGTCCGCGACAACCAGATCGGGCGGGAGGGTCGACACCCACGCCATCTCAGGTCCCCTTCCCGGCGGCCAGCTCAGCGTCGAACAACTCCTCGAACAGGGAACGAGGACGGTCGGCCGCATCCGCCGCCAACATCGACTCAAACGCGGTCGCGCCCTCGACCGCCGGGACACCGCGGGGAACCGGATACCGGGCAGCCCATTCGGCCACCTGCCGGGCCCGCTCGGCCTCGGCGTACGCACGGGCCGCACGACTGGCAGCGATCAGCCGGCCCGCGTCCTCACAAGCGATCGACGCCCGGCCAATCGCGTCCTCGACGACATCGACGTTCTCGGCCTCGAAGAGTGTCGACCAGCCGTCCACTGGCTTGTCGAAATCGAGCTCGAACACGCTCAGCGGGATGAGGTGCTGGTCACACACAGGTGGTCTCCTCTACTTCGTTCGGCGCAACGTCGCCGTGCCATCGGCCACCGTCGCATTCACCGCGGGTACCGATGGCGGAGCGGCAGCCGTCGTACCGGCGACCGTGACGGTGAACTTCTCACCCGTCAGGAACTGCAGTTCCTGGTTCAGCGTCACGGCGGTTGTGTTGGCTCGAGCCACACGGCGCAGCGAACGGCCGGCCGTGTCCGTCGACGCCGCCACCGCACGACCCAGGAAATCCAACGCGTTCACCGTCGGGTTGACGAGGTCGCGGCCCAGGAAATCCTCACGGAAGGTCGTCGCCGCCACCGTCATCCTCCGAGGTGGACACAGACCGCGTCTCGGTGACCGGACCCAGCTGGGCGTCCACCCGGCCAGCCCGAGTTATCACGATCTCCTCACCGAGATGGGCCCGCTCGAGGTACGACGCCAGGTTGTGGCGGAACTCCCGGACAGACACCGTCTCGGCCATACCGCCAGCGTAGCACTTGTGTACACACGTGGGAATGGTTCCCGGAACAGCGTCAGTCCCGCCGTCGACGACGGCCACCGGCCCCGTCCTCGATCCCCGCCGCCTTCAACCGCGCCGCCCGCCGGGCCGCCAGGTAGTCAACGAAACTGAGCCCCGACGCGTTCCACCACTCCCGCGTCGCCTCCAGCCACCGCCCGTACGCCGCCTCGCGAGGTGTCAACGGCGCCCCCGCCGGATGCCGCTCCGGGTCGGTGTAGTCCCACGGCTGCGCCCAGTCCTCCTCGACGAACTCGGCCACCCACCCGGGCGGCTCCACCCGCTCCACCTCCCGGCGGCGTCTCACGCCGCACCACCCGCGTACACGCCACGGATCCCCCGACGCGGCAACCGACCCGACCGCCGACCCGGCACCACCGCAGCATCTTCCCCGTCCTCCTCCTGGTCCCCCAACGGCACCCGCAACGCCACCACCAGTCGCGCCAACAACAACCGCTGCGCCCGGAGCTCCACCAACGCCGGATGCGCCTTCACCTCACCGAGACGGTTCGACGACAACGGCCCCTCGGCGTCCACAACGCCCTGCAACGAGGCGCACAGGTCCGCAACGTGGATCGCCTGACGCAGCAACACCAGCTCATGCTCGGCCAGGGCGAACTCGGCCGTAACCGCCCGCCACAGCCGCTTTCCGGCCGTTCCTGCCCCTTCCGGGGGTCTCGGTGCCCGTTCAGGTTTCGGCATTCGATTCATCTCCTACAAAGAGAAACGCGGACTGGTGTGGGGTCCTGCAGCGGGGCCACCCAAAAAATCCGGCCTCGCGGATCTCGTCGACGGTGGGCGGCGGATCACGCGGGGTCATCGGTGATCCTCCGTGGCCGCGGACAGGGCGGCTTTGGCTTTGGCGACGCCGCGCTGGTAGGCGTCGCTGGCCGTGATGTCGTCGTCGTTGTCGGCTCGGCGTTGGCGCTCCTGCCCAGCGGCTCGGATGGCCTTGTCGAGCTGGCGGGTGATCCATTCGAGGTTGGTTGGGTCGGTGACGATCTTGAGCCCGTAGGCCGTGTGTTGCTGGCCGGCGAGGGACCAACGGTGGGGGGTGACGAACTGCCGCGTCCTGCCGTCGTCCCACAGGGTCTTGGTGTAGGTGGGGAGTAGCCAGGGGTCGGCTACCAGCTCCCCTTCGCTGATGTCGTCGATGCTGCGGGCAAGGAGTGCTTCGGCGAGGTCTGCGAAGAAGGTGTCGACGCGGTCGTCTGTCTCGACGAACAGCCAGTCGTCGTCCTCGTCCTCGTCGGACGTGCTCGCGTGGTTTTCGTTTGCCCGCTCGGAGGGCCGCCCTCGGGGCGGGCCCGACGAAGGCGGGCGGTTCACAGGTTCACCCCTTTCGGGGGTTCCCTGTTCCGTGTCACCCCGTGACACAGATTCGGCCCGATATGACACAGATAGGCCGCCAGATGACACAGATTCCGGCCCAGATGACACAGATTCTGAGCCTGCTGACACAGTTTCGGGTGCCCCGTGACGTCTCCCATCTGTGTCACCGGGTGACACAGTGGTGGTGATGGCGTGGTAGCGGTTCGCGCCCCGCGGCTTGCGTTCCACCTTGAGCACGCCGGCCTCCTCGAGTCGGCGGACGCGGTCCTGGACCGTGTTCGGGGCGCACTTGGCTTCGTCGGACAGGAGACGCACGCTTGGCCAGCAGAGCCCGTCGCGGTCCATGTGCGACGCCAGGGCTGCGGCGACCGCGACGGCCGATGCGTCGATGTGCCCGCCCGCTGGGAGTGCGAGCACGGTGTCCAGCCATTCACGGGAGATGGAGCGGCCGCCCATCACCGTCTCCGGAGTCGGTAGCGGCGGGAGCCATCGTCTCTCTGGCACCAGGCGAGCTCGCCCGTCTGGTGCATCCACTCGAGGCAATTGGCGGCATCGGTGATGCTGACGTCTTCCTCGAGACGTTCGGCCAGGTCCGCGGCGAACTCTTCGATGGAGATGAAGGGGGTCCACCCGTGGTGTCCTTTTCGGCATGTCATGGCCGTTGGCCTTTGCAGAGGCAGCAGCCACGGCAGCCCGTAGCCGTCCGGGCCCGAGGGACGCGCCATGGCGCGCCCCGCCCGTAGGCCATCGCTCGGAGCATTGTCTTGCGTGCCCAGTAGGCCCGGGTCTCGCATGGTTCGTGGCGCCAGATGCCTGAGACGGTCTGGCGGAAGGTGCGCCAGCCGCACCGGTCGCAGCGTCCGCCACCGTCGACCGGGGCGACCATGGGGAGCTCGAACGGGTCGCCGGTCATGTGTCCCGCCAGGGGCCGACGTGCCTGCGGCTGATCCGTAGGACGCTGATCGGTGAGAGCTCGGGCCGGTCCCGGCCGCCGAGGCGTTGATGGACGAACCGCTCGAGGTCGGTGCGGCGGGTGAAGGTCCGATGCTTGTTCCCGGTGGTTGGACCCCAGTCGGCCCTTCGCCAGATGACTCGCCACTCGGTGTACGATCCGGCTTGACGATCCGCCCACCCAGCGGTGTTTTGCTCGCCCGCCGGTCCTGCCGGCGGGCGTTGCACGTCAGGCGGCCTCATCGGGCACCGCCTCGGATTTGCAGGCGGTGTGCTCTAGGTGGGTGGCGACGAGGTCGAGGACGGCGTTGTCTTCGACAGTGGGGGGTAGGCCTTGGGCCTGTCGGGTTGCGGCGACTATGCGACGGATCGCATCGCTGCGGCGACGGCGGGATTCGCCTGACGCCAGACCGCCGATCGCTCGGCCGGTGGC
>DASRJN010000434.1:0-2359 GCA_035649455.1 Acidimicrobiales bacterium | reverse complement strand
AGAGTCGGACCTGGAGCAGGTCGTGCGGCTGGTGTGGGATCCGTCGGCCCCGGGCGAGTTCCAGTGGTTCGGCTTCCGCATGGACCGGGCGCGGGAGATCGAGCGCCGCTGGCACGAGGACGGGCTGATCGGCGACGAGTTGTCCTTCCTCGTGGTCGCGGCAGGCGAGGCGGGCTCTGAGGCGTGCGCGGGCTGGGTCAGCTGGCGCCGCGAGCGTGCCACGACGTTCGAGATCGGGATCGCGCTGTTCCCCGAGCACCGGGGCCGCGGCATCGGCACCGAGGCCCAGCGGCAACTGGTCGACTACCTCTTCGCCACCACTCCGGTCCACCGGATCCAGGCCGGCACCGAGACCGGCAACATCGCCGAGCAGCGGGCGCTCGAGCGGGTCGGGTTCCGCCGTGAGGGCGTGCTCCGGGGCGCCGGCATCCGCGCCGGCCAGTGGCGCGACGGTGTGATGTACGGCCTGGTGCGGGACGACTGGAGCGGCTAGATCCGCTAGAGGCGCTAGATCCGCTCCAGGGCGTCGCCGTCGAACAGCGGGGTCATCTCCAGACGCTCGACGTCGGCCGCCATCTCGGCGTCGCTCGGCGGCGTGGCGCCGGCGCCTGCGGCCTCGGCCGCGTCGAGCACCGCGCCCACCAGGGTGCCGTCGCTGGTGGTGTTGACGAAGACCGGCGCCTGCGCCAGCACCCACCGCACGGCTCGAGCCAGCGCCTCGGGGTCGCCGATGGGCTGATACCAGCTGAACCGGCGGCCCTCGTGGTCGGCCGGCCAGCGCCGGCGGGCGGCGGACTTGATGGTCTGCACCGCCACGTCCCGGTCGGCGCACACGGCCAGCAGCTCCTCGACGTCGGCCCGGTAGGCGTCGTCCTGCAGACCGGCGTAGCTATAGGGCAGGAGCACCGAGTCGAACGGATGGCGCTCCAGGCTGCGCAGGTGCATGCGGGCGATGCGGGTGCCGTGGCCGGTCACCCCGACGAAACGGCACAGGCCCTCGTCCCGGGCCCGCTCCAGCGCCTCGACCGCGCCTCCGGGGCCGTGCGCCACCTCCCACTCGTCGGGCTCGACCAGGTTGTGCAGCTGGATGAGGTCGACGTGATCGACCCGGAGCCTCGCGAGCGACCGTTCCAGCCCGGCCCGCGCCCCGTCACCGGTGCGCTCGCCGGTCTTGGTGGCGAGGAAGAAGTCGTCCCGGTGCTCGGCCATCCACGGCCCGATCCGCAGCTCGGAGTCGCCGTAGCCGGCGGCCGTGTCGATGTGGTTGACGCCGTGCGCCAGCAACAGGCCGAGCAGCCCGTCGGCCCGCTCCTGGCTCATCGAGGACAGCGCCGCCGCCCCGAAGATGATGCGGCTGCTGTCATGGCCGGTACGTCCGAATGGCGCGACAGGGATCATCGTGCGGCTCCTGACGGTCGGAGGCGAGCGCCTGTCGTTCAGGCTATGCCCACTTGGCCGCGCCCGATCGAACGCCGTCTACCGTTACCTTCTGCGCGATCGAGTCGAGCGTCGCTTACAAGATCGTGGGGGTGGCCCTGTGGGTCGCGATAGGCGCCGCCCTCTACTCGCTCTGGTTCGACGCAGCCTGGCCGGAGGCGGTCTTCATGGCGGTCTTCATCGTGGCCCTGACCCTGGCCATCCGCTGGTTCGGCCAGCGCCGCCGCGAGGGCTGATCAGGTCTACGGTCGCGGGCGTGGAACCGGCACTCCATCCCGATGTCGAAGCACTCGCCTGCCTGCTGGGACGCTGGTCGGGCGAGGGTGAAGGCCACTACCCCACCATCGAGCCGTTCGCCTACCGCGAGGAGATCAGCCTCGACCATTCCGGCAAGCCGTTCCTCGCCTACCGGCAGCGCACGGTCCGCGTCGACACCGGCGTGCCCGCCCATGCGGAGATGGGCTACCTGCGCGGCATCGGCCGCGGGCAGGTCGAGCTGGTGATCGCCCATCCGACCGGCGTGGCCGAGGTGGCGGAAGGCACCGCCGAGGTGACCGCCGACGGCGTGGTGGTGCGGCTCCACTCGACCAGCGTGACGGGCACGGCCACCGCCAAGGAGGTGCTCAGCATCGAACGCTCCTTCGCGGTCGCCGGCGACGTCCTGAGCTACGACCTGTCCATGGCGGCGGTCGGCCAACCGCTCCAGCACCATCTCCACGCCGAGCTGCTCCGACAGGCGTGACCCGCCCGCTCGCTGCGGGCCGGGATCGCTACGACGGTGACCTGGACTTTTGTTGGCTACGAACATACGTTCGCTAGCATGGGACTCACATGGCGCATGGGAATGGCGAACCGGTGGCTCGGCACCGACGACGACGGCCAGCAGGTCGGCCACGTGGGCCTGGTGGTCACCGGCGGCGGC
>DASRJN010000433.1:0-6320 GCA_035649455.1 Acidimicrobiales bacterium | reverse complement strand
CGTGCCGCGGGCGTCGACCCGCACGCCGAAGGGCGCCTCGCTGCGCCGGGTGACCTCGGCCAGCGCGTCCCGAGCGCGGCCGGCGTCCGCCCCGAGGTCGAGCACCCCGAACCCTCCGGCCCGAGCCGCACCCACGACGATCCTGGGTTGCGGCTCCCCGAACGGCGTCTCCACCCAGATGAGATCCACGTCGCGCGGCAGCGATCGATCGACAGGCACGCTGCGTTCCCCCTATTGATCCGCTATAGATCCGCTGTGGTCGCCCGCTACTATTGTGGACCAGGTGTGAGGCCATTGTCACTTTATTGACTTTCACGTCGATATCTGCGCTACTGCTGACTGAATGTCGGGTCCTCACGTGCACGCCGAGCGGGTCCACCTCGACGAGCGGCTCGTCGTCTCGCCCCGCGCCGGCGTGTTCTTCCCCTCGTACACCGAGGTCAGGCCGGAGGAGGCCGCCATGGTGGCGGTGGGCGACGAGATCGGCGTCGTGGTGCAGAACGGCGAGAAGCACACGGTGCACTGCCCGTTCACCGGCCAGCTGATGGGGCTCATGGCGGCCCCGGGTCAGCGTCTCCGGGCGGGCGAGCCGGTGGCCTGGCTCACCACCGCCGACGGCTGAGCGTCACCCGAGCCCGGGTACCAGCTCGTCCACGGGGACGTCGGCGCGCTCGCCGCTGGCCCGGTCGATCCGCTCGACCAGCCCCGAGGCCAGGCCCCGGCCCACCACCACCAGCGTGGGCATCCCCAGCAGCTCCGCGTCCGTCAGCTTCACACCCGCGCTGGCCTCGGCCCGATCGTCCACCAGCACGGTCACCCCCGCCGCCTCGGCCGCCGCCGCCAGCCGCTCGGCCGCCTCGCGGTGCTCCTCGCCGCGGCCCACCACCACGATGTGCAGCCGGGCGGGCGCCACCGCCGGGGGCCAGCACAGGCCCTTGGCGTCGTGGGTGACCTCGGCGATGGCGGCCACCGCGCGCGAGATACCGATGCCGTAGGACCCCATCGACACCGGCACGGTCTGGTTGCGCTCGTCGAGCACGCTCAGGCCCAGCGCCTCGGCGTAGCGCCGGCCCAGCTGGAAGATGTGGCCGAGCTCCAGGCCGCGGGCCAGCTCCAGCGCGGCGCCGCACGTGGGGCAGGGGTCGCCGGCCCGCACCTCGGCCGCGTCCACCATGCCGTCGCCGGTGAAGTCGCGCCCCGCCACCAGGTCGACGACGTGGCGGCCGGGCGCGTCCGCCCCGGTGACCCAGCGGGACCCGGGCACGACCCGGGGGTCGAGCAGGTAGCGGACGCCACTGGGCGAGCCCGTGCCCAGCATCCCGGGCCCGATGTAGCCCCGGACCAGGTCGGAATGGTCGTCCAGGTCGCCGGGGCCCAGCTCCTCGGGCTCGTCCGGAGCCAGGCGGGCGGCCAGGCGCTTCATGTCCAGCTCGCGGTCGCCGGGCAGCCCCACCGCCAGCAGCTCGGCGCGGCCGTCGGGGTGGCGTAGCCCAACGATGACGTTCTTGAGGGTGTCGGCCGCGGTCCAGGGCCGGTCGGGCCGCCGCAGGTCGTCCCGGGCGTTGAGGAGCTCGACCAGGCTGGCGATGGTCGGAGTGTCCGGCGTGTCCTCCACGTGGGCCGCGGGGAGCGCGCCGCCGCCCTCGGGAGCGGGCGGGACCGGCACGTCCAGCGCCTCGGTGTTGGCCGCCAGCCCGCAGGCGGGACAGCGCGCGAACGTGTCCTCGCCGCCGGCCAGCGGGGCCAGGAACTCCTCGGAACGGGACCCGCCCATGGCCCCGGCCTGCGCGGCCACGATGACGTAGGGCAGGCCCAATCGGTCGAAGATCCGCTGGTAGGCCCGGCGGTGGAGGGCGTAGCTGCGGTCCAGGCCGTCACCGTCGAGGTCGAAGCTGTACGAGTCCTTCATGGCGAACTCGCGGCCCCGCAGCAGGCCGCCCCGGGGCCGGGCCTCGTCGCGGTACTTGGCCTGGATCTGGTACAGGATCAGGGGCAGGTCCCGGTACGAGGAGCACAGCTCCCGCACCAGGAGGGTGAACAGCTCTTCGTGGGTCGGCGCCAGCAGGAAGTCGGCGCCGCGCCGGTCCTGCAGGCGGAACAGGCTGTCGCCGTAGTCGTGCCAGCGGCCGGTCGCCTGGTAGGGCTCGCGGGGCACCAACGCGGGCAGGTGCACCTCCTGCGCGCCGATGGCGGCCATCTCCTCGCGCACGATCTGCTCGACGTGGCGGGCCACCATCTGGCCCAGGGGCAGGTAGGCGAACCCGCCCGGAGCCACCCGGCGGATGTAGCCCGCTCGCACCAGCAGGCGGTGGCTGGCGGCCTCGGCGTCGGCAGGATCGTCGCGCCGTGTGCGCACCAGCAGCGTCGACATCCGCAGGACCACGGCCTAGAAATCTGCCATGGCCGTCGATCGAGCACACGTGGATAGCTGGATCGCGGGCTACGAGGCGGCCTGGCGAACGGCCGGGACGGACGCACTGGCGAGCCTGTTCACGCCGGAGGCGTCGTACTCGATGTCGCCGTGGCGGGAGCCGCTGGTGGGCCTCGACGCCCTGGCCGCGATCTGGGAGAGCGAGCGGGACGGCCCGGACGAGCCCTTCAGGATGGAGAGCGAGGTCGTGGCGGTCGACGGCGACACCGCGGTCGTGCGCCTGGCCGTGGACTACGGGAGCCAGGCCGCCGGCCGCTGGCGCGACCTGTGGGTGCTGCGGTTCGCCCCCGACGGGCGCTGCGAGGCGTTCGAGGAGTGGCCGTTCTCCCCCGGCCAGCGTGACGGCCACTGAGGATTTCGTCAGCGTTCATACGGCCGAAGGGCAGCAAGTGGGGGCCGTTCGGCGCCCACCGTTAGGTTGAGCGCCGTGACCGAGGTCCGCACCTACCCTCAGCACCGCTTCCGCCGGCCACCGGGCGCCGCCGAGCTGCTGCTCGTACGCCACGGCGAGTCCATCCCCGCCCGCGACGACCAGTCCTTTCCCCTCGTCGACGGCCAGGGCGACCCCGAGCTCGACCCCCGCGGCCACGAGCAGGCCGAGCGGGTGGCGGACCGGCTGGAGCACGAGGACATCTCCGCGATCTACGTCACCACGCTGCAGCGCACGGCCCAGACCGCGGCCCCGCTGGCCGCCCGGCTGGGGATCACACCGCGGGTCGAGCCCGAGCTGCGCGAGGTCCACCTCGGCGAGTGGGAGGGCACCTTCCGCAAGCACGTGGCCGAGGGCCACCCCATCGCCCAGCAGATGTACACCCAGGGCCGCTGGGACGTGATCCCCGGGGCCGAGCCGGCCGGCGCCTTCGCCGAGCGGGTGCGGGCGGCCATCACCCGCATCGCCGCCGCCCACCGTGACGAGGCGGTCGTGGTGGTGTCCCACGGCGGGACCATCGGCCAGATCCTGGCCCTCGCCACCGACTCCCGGCCCTTCGCCTTCATCGGGTCCGACAACGGCGCGATCTCGCATCTGGTGGTCACGGACGAGCGCTGGATCCTGCGCCGCTTCAACGACACGGCCCATCTGAGCCTCGCGTTCACCACCACGCCCGAGCCTCCGACCTGATCGCCGACATCCGGCCCCAGCACCGGATGTCAGATCGCGCGGAAGGCGGCGGCACGACCCGTCCGGTCGTGCCGCCGCCTTTCCTGTGGGGGCTCAGTTGTTGCCGTTGGTGGGAAGCTCGCCCAGGGTGACCTCGGCGGTCTTCTGCTCACCGTCCCGGGTGAAGCTCACGGTCACCTTGTCGCCGGGCTTCAGGGTGCGGATGGCGGCGGTCAGGTCGGCTGCGTTGGTCACGTTGTTGTCGCCGACCTTGGTGATCAGGTCGCCGGCCTGCAGTCCGGCCTGGGCTGCGGGCTGCCCTTGCTCGACACCGACGATGAGGGCGCCGCCGCCGTTCTCGGGCTCGGTCAGGCGCACGCCCAGGAAGGCGTGGGTGACTGAACCGTGGTCGATGAGCTGCTGGGCGATGTCCTTGGCCGAGTCGATCGGGATGGCGAACCCGACCCCGATGTTGCCGCCCTGGCCGCTCGAGTTCTGGGCCAGCGAGGCGATGGCGGTGTTGATGCCGACGACCTCGCCGTTGGTGTTGACCAGGGCGCCGCCCGAGTTGCCGGGGTTGATGGCGGCATCGGTCTGGATGGCGTCGATGACGACCGCCTGCGAGCCGCCGGAGCTCCCACCGAACGGGCTCTGGTCCTCGGCGCCCAGCGTGACCGAGCGGCCCAGGGCGCTGACGATGCCGGACGAGACGGAGCCGTCGAGGCCGAGCGGGCTGCCGATGGCGAGCACGGTGTCGCCCACGTGCAAGCTCGCGCTGCTGCCGAACTTGGCCGGCTTGAGCCCGGACACGTCCTTGGCCTGGATGACGGCCAGGTCGGTGGCGGGGTCGCGGCCCAGGATGTCGGCGTCAGCGGTGGTGCCGTCGGAGAAGGTGACCTTCAGGTCGCCGCCGTTGGCCACCGACGCCACCACGTGGTTGTTGGTGAGGATCTGGCCGTCGGAGCTGATGATGATGCCCGAGCCGCTCCCGGAGACCTGACCGGCGTCGAAGCTGATGGACACGACGCTCGGCAGGACCGCGGCGGCGGCCTCGGACAGCGGCTCGTCCGGGGCGCCGTTCGACGAGCTCGAAGCCGGCGCGCTCAGGCTGGAGGCGGCCGGGGTGGTGGTGGTGTTGTTGTTGTCGTCCAGGTTCAGCGCGAGGAGGGCGCCGCCTGTGGCTGACACCAGCATGAGGCCCGCGGCGGCGAGGACCGCCACGGCTCGCCGGCCCCTACCGGGGGGAGGCGGTGGGGCCGGCGACGCCGTGGGGGGCTGGGTAGGAGGTTGCGGGTGCCCCGGCGCGTGGGGTGGCGCCGGCTGCGCGGAGGCCGGCGCCCCCGGCGCCGGAGCACCCGGGGGAACGGGAGAGGTGGGCGAGGAGGTCTGGGGGCCGCCGTAGGCGCCGGTGGTGGCGGCACCGCCGGCGAACGGTCCGCCAACACCGTGCCCGGGCCCGGCCGAGCCCGGCACCGCGGCGGTGGTGCCGGACTGCGGCTGCGGACGGGACGACCCCGGGGCCGCGGCTGCCGAAGCCGGCGGGGTGGCAGGCGCCGGCTGCGTGGCGGCCGCGGCCGCCGGGGTCGGGGGAGTGGCCGGGTGGGGGAACGGGGCCACTGGGGACGAGGGCTGGGAGCCGGGCGCCTCGGGAGCCGGCGGCGGAGCCGGGGGCGCCGCGGGGGACTCGGGGGTCTCGGGGCTGTCGGCGTGGGGGGTGGGCTCGGGCGTAGCGTGCGATGTGTCGGAGTTCGCGACGCCGGGGCCGACGGTGGGGATCGTCTTGGTCTCGTCGCTCATGGGCATCACTGTTGGCCCACAGCCTGCGTCCCGCCTGGATGGCGCCTGAGAGTTTCCTGAGCGCGCCGGCGGCTCAGTGACCGCTCAGGGGACGTCCAGGAAACACCCAGGCCCGCGCCGCACTCTGTTCACGTGCGCAGCGATACCGTCATGTCCGACCATGGACTGCTCGTCCCTGCCGCCGCCATGAGCGAGGTGCTCCCCCCCACGGGCGGGCGCGAGCCCGAGGCGCGGCTGCTGGTCGTCGACGACGAGCCCAACATCGTCGAGCTGCTGTCGGCCAGCCTGCGCTTCGCCGGCTTCGAGGTGGTGACCGCCATCACCGGCAACGACGCGGTCAAGGCGGCCGAGCGCCACCACCCGGACCTGGTGCTGCTCGACGTGATGCTGCCCGACGTCGACGGCTTCGTGGTGCTGCGCCGCCTGCGCGCCACCCGGGACCCGATGCCGGTGCTGTTCCTCACCGCCCGCGACGCCCACGACGACAAGGTCGCCGGGCTCACCCTCGGGGGTGACGACTACGTCACCAAGCCGTTCAGCCTGGAGGAGGTCATCGCCCGCATCCGGGCCGTGCTGCGCCGCACCCGCGGCGGCACCGACGACCGCTCGGTGCGCTTGACCGTCGCCGACCTGGAGCTGAACGAGGACAGCCACGAGGTCCGCCGGGCGGGCGAGGAGATCCCCCTCTCCCCCACCGAGTTCAACCTGCTCCGCTACCTGATGGTCAACGCCGGGCGGGTGCTGTCCAAGGCCCAGATCCTCGATCACGTCTGGAGCTACGACTTCGACGGCGACGCCAACATCGTCGAGTCCTACGTCTCGTACCTCCGGCGCAAGCTCGACACCGACGGCCGGGAGCCACTGATCCACACGGTGCGCGGCATCGGCTACGTGCTGAGGCCCCCGCGCGAACGGAGCTGAGCGGTGACCGCCGCCTGGCGACGCACCCCGCTGTGGCTGCGGTTGATCACCGCGGTGCTGGTGCTGGCCTTC
>DASRJN010000432.1:0-3804 GCA_035649455.1 Acidimicrobiales bacterium | reverse complement strand
GCGGCGTTGCGGCCCAGGGCCCGCCGTCGGCGTGTGACGGCAGGCCCGCTCGCAGCGCGGCCGGGCAGGATCGGGTGGCAGGTGCTACCGATGCTCGGCCCGGGATGCGGGCTGCTCCCCGGGCGACCAGACACTACAGGCTAGTCTGTAAAGCAGACGTTAGGGCGTTCGCACGGTACGGCACATTTGGGGTTGGAGGAGCGGCCGTCGCGGGGTCGTGGCCATATCGGGTAGGCGGTGGCGACGGTGGCAGGTGCGCTAGCGTCGACCGTTCGGAGGTCGGAGGCGACACACACCGAGGCCCCGGCCGCCGGATCCGGTGGCCGGGGCCTTGACCGTGACCTTATCGACCGGCTAGGGGATCGCGACGGTGCTTTCGCACAGCAGCGCCACGTCGGTCCCGGCCGCGCCGATGCAGGTGTCGAAGTGGGGCGTGGGGTCGACGGTGGGTGGCAGTCCGTCCTCGGACTCGATGTTGGGGATATCGCCGACCAGGAGGTCATCACCTGGTCCGCCGTTGATCAGGTCGCTGTTCTGACCGCCGAACAGACTGTCGTTCCCGGTCCCGCCATTCAGGGTGTCGTTGCCGAAGCCACCGATGATGAGGTCGTCCCCAGACCCGCCGATGCCGGTGTCGTTGCCCTGGGCCAGGGGCAGGAAGTCGTTGCCGGGGCCGCCGTTGACGGTGTCGTTGCCCGGCCCGGCCAGGATCTCGTCGTCGCCAGCGCCGGTGACCACCACGTCGTTGCCGCCGGGGGCGTTGGGGTCGCCGAAGAAGCCGAGGTCGTCGGCGGCGACGGTGTCGTTGCCGTCGCCGGTGATGATGGTGTCGTTGCCGAGGCCACCGCAGATTAGGTCGTCGCCGCCCAGGCCCAAGATAGTGTCGTTGCCGTCGCCGGCAACGATGACATCAGGCCCCGGCGTGCCGCGGAGCACGTCGTTGCCGGCGGTGCCGAGGATCGCCCCAGGTGGCGGGGTGGCGCAGGGATCCTCTTCCTGGGCGCTGGCCGGCTGGACCAGCAGCGCGGTGGCGAGGAGCGCGAGTAGAGCGCTCAGGATCAGGACTCGTTTGCCCATGGCAACCCCCCAACTCTTCGACTCATGGGCCGTGGGGACGCTACGAGCACAAAGGGGCAAGGTCAAGGCCCATCTGACAGAATCGAGCCCTACGAGCAATACGGGAAGCACGGCCATCGCCTGCGGCCGAGGACGCCCGGAACTCATGGCCCGGCTCACCGAGAGTTCACCGCTTGACCAGATCAGCCGTGGCTCCTCCCGGTTGGCCAGGCGCAGCGCTCTCTGGCCCTCGAGGCCCCACCAGCGCAGCCGACCTACCAGTCAGGGCGGCGAAGCCGCCAAAGGGAATCCTAGACGGGCTGCCCAGGTTCACCTTGTGCGTAACACCGCACCCCCCGTGGCGACTTCCCCTCGGGGGGTGCGGGTGTTCGGTGGCAGGCCCCATACGACGCCCGCCGCCCCGTCCTAGCCCACCTCGACCTCCGGGTTCGCCGAGTATCCCGAGGAGACCCAACCCCGCAGCTTGGCCCACCGCTCCCGCGGGGTCTCCACCGGTGGCACCGGGTTCTCGCGGACATTACCGGCCAAGAAGAGACCCGGCTCCCATCCCTTGTCACAGGCCCACCTGAGCCTGAGCGCCAGGCGGAGACGGCGGACCTCCTCCTCGCCCTGGACGGCCAAATCCCAGCGGCCGAAGCTGAATCCATACGGCTCGGGCACCGTTCCCGGGAGCTGCTGGTTGCCCAGGCCCCCGGCATGGCGCAGGAGCCTCCCGATCTGATGGCACAGGGCGAACTTCGCCTGCTCGCGGCCCAGCTCGAGTACGACCTGCTCGGCGCCGACCTCCAGCGCCGCCGCCGCCGGGTCCACGGCACCCCAGACCCGATCGGGCAAGGCCGGCAGGGCCCGCGTCTTGTCCACCGCCGAGGCGCATTCGGCCTGGGCGATGCGGTACAGGGCCGGGGTCTCGGCCGGGATGAGATTCGCCGCCCTCGCATGTAGGTCCCGCTGGGCCCGGGCCAGCATGGCGGTGGCCGGCGCGACCCCGTTCTCCGGGTCCATCCAGGCCTGGGCGGCCATGACCGCGGCCACGTACCCGTCGACCTCCAAGCGGCCGGCCAGCAGTTCGGCATGGGCGATATTCAGCCGGTGGGTTGCAGCCACCCTCCCCGACCGGTCAGCAACGGCCAGCTCGTCGGCGCGGGCCAACTCGGTCCGGGACGCCTTCAGCACGTCCGGGTCCCCCAGGCGTTCGAACAGGCCGACGACGATCGCCACCCGCTGAGGTGGGTCAGACCCAGGCGGCGCTGCGGCACGTCAACGCCAGCGAGTGGGTCGGGGTCGACACCGGAGGCCCGGCTGGGCGGGTGCTACTGCGTCTGGGCCTGTCACGGCAAGGGAGGCTGGTCTGCACCGGCCTGATCGTCGGCACCGCCGAGCCGCTCTGGGGTGATCCCCCCGAGATCGGCGAGGTGACCGCTCGGCAACTTCGGGCCATCCCGCTTGGCGAGATGATTGCCAGTCTGGCTCTATCAGCGGCGATTGGATCCAAGCGGCCCGACGACCCGATCCAAGCGTACCTGGCCCGCGTCCGCGGTCGGCCGCTCCGCGAGCGGGTCACTCCCTATCCGGGTCCGCAGGCACGGCCCGGGCCCAAGGGCCATCCGTCGGAGCACTATGAACGGGTCGCTGTCGCCTATCGGGAAGCGCTTGTCGCCCATCCTCGGGCACCAATGAAGGCGCTTGCCGAGCAACTCCACTACAGCGATGCGACCGTCCGCCGCTGGGTCCAGCGCGCCCGGGACAAGGGCTTGCTTGGCCCGTCAATACCCGGTAAGGCCGGGGAGGAGCCGCAGCCGTGACCGAGCCGGCCAAGCCCAGGATGCGCGACGGGCTCATCAAGCGCGGCGAGTGGTGGTACTTCGTGCTCGACGAGCCGCGCGACCCGGCAACGGGTCGGCGCCGGCAGAAGTGGGTCAAGGGTGGCCGGACCCGCAAGGAGGCCGAGGCGGCGCGGGACGACGCCCGGGACCGCAGCCGCAACCGGGGAGGCTGGAGGGCACCGACCAGGACCGTCCTCGGCGACTACCTTACCGGGACCTGGCTGCCGTCGATCCGGGCCAAGGTGGCGCCGTCAACCTTCACGAGCTACCGGCAGAACCTCGCGCACGTGGCCGGCCGCATCGGGCATGTCCGGCTGGACGCACTCGACGCACCGACCCTGGATGCCCTGTACGCCGATCTGGAGGCCCGCGGGCTGGCCAGGTCGACGGTGCGGCTGCTCCATACCCAGCTTCACCGGGCGCTGGCCGATGCGGTTCGCTGGGATCTGTTGGTGCGCAACCCGGCGGATCTCGTCGACCCGCCGAAGCCCACTCGCCGCGTCCTCACGACTTGGACGGCCGACCAGCTCCGGACCTTCCTGGCCGGCGTGGCCGGCGACCAGCTGGCCGCCTTGTATCAGCTCGCCGGGGCGTCCGGCATGCGGATCGGGGAACTGGCCGCGCTGGAGTGGCCCGACGTGCATCTGGACCGCCAATACCTCACGGTCCGGCGGGTCCGGGTGACGCTCGACACCTACTCGCACGTTACGCCTGGCGTTCAGCGCGACGCGGTTGCCAGGGTGGTCAGCCGGTTCATGGACCCGGCTGTTAGCAGACGAGCCCGCCGCCGGCCCCGGAGGGCAGGAGACGGGCTCGTGAGCAGGGCAGAAGCGTCGAACGTTACTAAATGTCGTAGTAGAGGTGGAACTCCCAGGGGTGGGGGCGGAGGCGGACGGCGTCGACC
>DASRJN010000431.1:0-2489 GCA_035649455.1 Acidimicrobiales bacterium | reverse complement strand
GCTCCCGCGCTTCGCCGGGCTGGACCGGGCCGCGACGTTCCGGGCGCTGTTCCCCAACCTGCACGTGATCCGCCTGACTCGGCGGGACCGGGTCGCCCAGGCGGTGTCCTGGGCGCGCGCCGCGCAGGACGGCGTTTGGGTCGTCTCGGACACGGAGCCCGCCGCGCCGGCCACGGAGCCGGTCTACAGCTACGAGCTCATCGCCGCTCTGGAAGGACTGCTGATCGAAGGCGAGCACGGCTGGCCGGAGCTCTGCGCCGATCTCGGCACGGTGCCCCTGGACGTCGTCTACGAGGACCTGGTCGACCCGGCCACCTACCCGGACACGATCCGATCCGCCCTCGACCATCTGGGCGTCGACCACACCGGCCTCGCCATCGCGCCCCCACGCACGCGCCGGCAGGCCGACGAGATCAATCAGGACTGGGTCGAGCGGTACAGGGCCGATCGCGCCAGGGCGATGCAGCCGCCACCGGGCTAGAGCTCGGAGGGCGAGACCGTCACTTGGAACACGCGGTCCGCGCCCCATACCCGCTCCGGTGAGAAGCGGCGGTACAGCAGCTTCCAGGTGTCTCCCGGTCCGGGTGCAACCGCGGGCTGGCTGTCATACGTCGCCGAGTCGGTGAGTGAGATGCCCGACGGATCGAGGACCACACCGTCACGGTTGACTCGCGCGGCGAAGATGTCGGACCCGCTGGCGCCGATTCCGAGACGGCGATCGTCGCGCCACGCGACCAGGAAGGAACCGTTGGCGGCGACGGATGGTTCGCGCTGCGCGCCGGCGGGCGAGCTGTCCGGGGCGACGGCGATGCCGGACGGGTCCAGGACGGTACCCGCGGGACTCACCCGCGCCGCGAAGATGTCGCCCCCGGGATCGTTGCGGTTGTCCTCCCACGCCACCAGATAGCTCGTGCCATCGAAGGCGATCGCCGGCTCCGCGTCCGCGCGCGCCGAGGGGGAGATCGTCACGCCCGCGGGGTCGAGCACGCTGCCATCGGTTCCGACGCGGCTGGCGATTATGTGGCCGTCGCTCCGGTTTGTCCACGCCACGAGATAGCTCCCAGCACCGTAGGCAACCGCGACCTTCGAACCGGTGGGCGAGATGGTCAGTGCCGCGGAGTCGAGCACGGTGCCCGCCTTGCTGACCCGCGTGGCACGTATGCCGCCGCTGGGTTCTTCCCAGGCGACCAGGTAGTTCGTGCCGTCGAAGGCAACCACCGGACGGCTCTCGCGGTCGGTTGTCGTGGCGATGGGGATCCCCTCGGGATCGAGCACCTCCCCAGCCCGGGTGACGCGGGCGCCGAAGATGTCCGAGCGGTCGTCGTCCGCCCTCGTCGTCGGCAGGTGTTGCCACACCACCAGGTAGTTCGTTCCGTCGGACGCCACCGCGGGCTCGATCTGGTTGCCGGACGCGGTCGTGATGGCGATCCCGCTGCCATCCAGTCTCTGTCCGCTCGGTCGGATCCGACCCGCGTAGATGTCGTAGTCGAAGCCGGGACGTTGATCGGCCCAGGCGACGAGATGACGGGTGCCATCGAATGCGATCGCCGGTGATTGCTGGTCGTTCGCCGGGTTCGTCACGACGATCGATGGGTCGTCGAGTGGGGCAGGTCCACTGAGCCGCGTGGCACGGATCGCAGCCGGACGCAGGAAGCCGATCAACTCGACGGACTCGAAGGCCAGAAGTGTCATGCCGTCGCCGGAACCCAGCGACGGGTGCCTGCCCTGACCGAGCGTGAGCTCCACCGGGTCGACGAGTGACCCATTGGGGCTGACGCGGCGACCCCGCAACGAATCGTTGTCGTTCACCGGCCCGATGGGATCCAGCCAGGCCACGACGTGGTTCATACCGTCGAAGGCGACCGTCGGCGCGCTGCCTAGAGCCGTGGAGATGTCGAAGCCCGACGGGTCGAGCACGATGGCGCCAGGTGTGACGCGGGCACCGCGCACGCGGCCGGAGATGCTCACCGGGTCTGCGTTCCAGACCGCCAGGAAGTTCGTGCCATCGAAGCCGACCACGGGTGACTCCTCGGACTCCGTTCGGCTCGTGATGGGAAACGCCCCACCCACCGCCGTGCCCGCGGGGCTGATGCGGCGAGCGAACACGTGGTACTGGAACGAAGCAGGGCCCACGATCCCCTGCTGCCACACCACCAAGTGGTTGGTTCCGTCGAAGGCGACGTCAGGCCGATGAGGGGCGATCCCGGGGCTCAGCGGGCCGATCTCGATGGAATCGAGAACGACACCCGACGGTGACACACGCGCGCCCTGCGTCTGGATCTGCGCTGGCGAGGTCGGTGGGCCGAAGCAGCTCGCGACACAGGTTTCCCAAGTCACCAGCGAGCTTCCCCCACCCGCGCTGATCGCCGGTCCACCTGTTTGCCCACCACCTCCAATGATGAAGGGCTGAGGATCGAGCACGGCGCCGTCCGGCCTGACACGCGCGCCGTAGATCGAGCCGCCGTTCCAGACGACGAGGAAGTTGGTGC
>DASRJN010000430.1:0-21611 GCA_035649455.1 Acidimicrobiales bacterium | reverse complement strand
GACCCGAAATTCGTTCCGAGGACAGCAATGCACCATGGGTGCGACTTGCTCTCGCGAGAAGCCCGGTCGCTACTGGTGATACAGAGGCGTTCATGTGGGAGGACTGCCTGTCCTCTGTCAGCAATCTGTCAGCACGCTTCCCTCGCGACGCCATGCGCAGCAGGACGTCGCCTCGACCTGTCAGTGCTGACGAGCTGCGGTGGTGTGCTGCGGCCGAGGGTTGAGAAAGGGAGCGTGTGGTGGCCGCACTCGCTTCACACGGCAGAGGCCACAGATTCACGCCTGATCTTCATGCCATGGCGCAGGGTCAGGCAGCTCTCTCAGAAACCTTCGTTTCTGGAACACCCACTTGGTCCAATCGACGGAACACCCTTACCTGCTTCCAGCACGGCGCCAGGCTTAGGAGTCCATCGTCACCGACGCCACGTCATCTTCAGCCACGAGGATCGGGACCGTCGGGCCAATGACAATCACCGCCGGGTTCTCGACCTTCAAATCGGTGCCGGTGGCGAGCTCGCCGAGGCTGCAGCGGATGACCCGCTGCCGGGGCGTGGCGGCATGCTGGATGCAGGCGACCGTGGTGACGGGTGGCCGGCCGTGGTCGAGCAGGTAGGTGGCGATGCCGGACAGGTTGCCGACGGCCATGAGCAGGACCAGGGTCTCGGCCGAGCTGGCGAGGCGTGTCCAGTCAACGGTGTTGGTCGGGTCGTCCGGGTGGAGATGACCGGAGATGACGGTGAAGGACTGGGCGACGCCGCGATGGGTCAGGGGGATGCCGGCGAGCGCGGGGGCCGAGGTGACGCTGGAGAGGCCGGGGATCACCGAGCAGGGGATGCCGGCTCGAGCGCAGGCTAGCACCTCCTCGCCGCCGCGACCGAGCACGAACGGGTCGCCGCCCTTGAGCCGAACCACGTGGCGTCCGAGGCGGGCGTGGCCGAGCATCACCTGGACGATGGCGTCCTGGCTGAGCTGGTGGGAGCCGGGGGACTTGCCGGCGTCGACGAGCAGGACGCCAGGGCGCAGCTGGGCGGTGAGCTCAGGATCGGCCAGCCGGTCGGTCACTACGACGTCGGCGGCGTGAAGGGCCTGCCAGCCCCGCAGGGTGATGAGGTCGGCGCCGCCCGGTCCGGCCCCGACCAGGGTGATGCGGCCGGCCAAGGGCGAGTGCGCGGGGGCGGGGGAGTCGGTTGGGGCGAGTGCCGGCCGGCCGTTGGAGAGACTCCGGGAGAATGCGTCGAGGATGCGAGGGTGGTGCTCGGGCGCGGCCACGGCGACGCGTAGCCAGTCGGGGCCGAGGCCGGGGAAGGTGTCGCCGCGGCGGACCGCAATCCCGAGGCCGCGAAGCCGGGCCCGGACCGCCGTGGCGTCGCGGACCTGCAGCAGCAAAAACGGCGCCCGGCCTCCCGGGACCACAGTGACGCCAGGGAGGTCGTCGAAGGCGGCGGCCAGGTCGGCCCGCCACTCGGCGGTGCGGCGCGCCTGCTCGTCGGCCCAGGAGACCGCGTCGAGCTGGCTGCAGGCGGTCAGGGCCTCCAGGGCGAGGCTGTTCAGTGGCCAGGGCGGCTGGGCCGAGGCCAACTGGGCGACAAGCGCCGGGTTGGCGATCAGGTACCCGACCCGGAGCCCGGCCAGGCCCCAGGTCTTGGTGAGGCTGCGCACCACCACCAGGCCGGGGAGGTCGGTGCGGGCGGCCAAGCTGGCCGGCTCGCCGCCGACGGCGTCGGCGAAGGCCTCGTCGACGACCAGGATGCGGCCCGGCCGGACCAGCCGCTCCAGGGTCTCGACCTGGTGCAGCCGCGCCGTCGGGTTGGTCGGGTTGCCTACCACGACCAGGTCGGCGTCGGCCGGGACCAGCTCGGGGTCGAGGTCGAATGGGGGTGGGAGAAGGACCTGCCGCAGCGGCTGGTCGGCAGCCCGCAGGGCGGCCTCGGGGGCGGTAAAGGACGGATGGACGCAGACGGCCAGTCTGGGCCGCAGCCCGCGGGCCAGCAGGGTGAAGGCCTCGGCGGCACCGTTGGTGAGCAGGACCTCGGCCGGGTCGCGCCGGTGGCGGGCGGCCACCGCCGAGCGGGCCGCGTCGGGCCGCGGGTAGGCGGCCAGCCCGGTCAGCGCGGCCTGTAACCGGGCCTGCAGCCAGGCCGGTGGGTGGGGCAGCCGGACGTTGACGGCCAGGTCAAGCTGGGCGTCGCCGGCCCGCGGGTCGAGGTCGTCGTCGCCGTGGTGGTCCAGGTCGATCGCTTGTTCCCCGGCGGGGGCGGCGTCAGCGAGCACGGCGCCACCATGGACAGCCGGATCGAGTGGGATGCCGGGTTCCGCCGTGGCCATGGGTCAGACCCTCGCCGACCGGGCGGCCCGTGCCGTCCTGACCAGGCGTTCGGCAGCGCCGGGAACGCCCGCCCAGTGGAGATGGAGGTAGGAGGCGAGCAGGGTGGGGCTGGCCCAGCCGTGGCTGTTGCCGTCGGCGAGCTTCCAGGCTGGGCGGTCGCCGTGGGGCGGGTCGCTGAACGTCCGATGGAACTCGTGGCCCCGCACCTGTGTGCCCGCGGCGGCCAGCGGGGTGTCGTGCAGCGCGGTCGCTTCGTGGTAGCCGAGGTGGAGCCGTCCGGTCATGCGGGCCCGGGCTGGCAGGACTCCGCACTGGTCGCGGCCGTCGAGGGACTCGCCGAGCCACAGCAGTCCGGCGCATTCGGCCACCACCGGCATGCCGGCCCCGGCCCGCTCCCTTACCTGTTGCCGCAGGGCCGTGTTGCCGGCGAGCTGGTCGAGGTAGACCTGCGGGAAGCCACCGCCGACGACCAGCGCGTCGGTGCCCTCGGGCAGGTGTTCGGATACCAGCGGGTCGAAGGGGACGACCTCGGCGCCGGTCGCGGCCAGCAGCTCGTCGTGCTCGGCGTAGCCGAAGGTGAAGGCGCGGCCGGCGGCCACGGCGGCCCGGATCGGTGCGTCCCGCCGCGGCCGCGCTGGCGCGGAGGCCGGGGACCAGGGCGCGGCGGCCAGCGCCGGGGCGGTCCGGGCAACGGCCAGCAGCCGGTCCAGGTCGACGCCGCGGGCCACCAGCTCGCGCAGGGCCGGGAGCCAGCCGGCCACGGGCCCGGGCCGCTCGGGGGCCGGGACCAGCCCGAGGTGGCGCGAGGGCGTGTGCAGGGTGGCCTCCCGGGGGAGGGTGCCGAGCACCGGGATGCCGGCGGGGGCGAGGGCCTCCCGGAGAAGGGTCTCGTGGCGTTCGGAGGCGACCCGGTTCAGCACCACCCCGGCCAGCCGCACCCGCCGGTCCCAGCTGGCGAAGCCGTGGACCACGGCGGCGACCGACCGTGAGGTCCCGGCGGCGTCGACCACCAGCACGACCGGCGCGTCCAGCAGGCGCGCGACATGGGCCGTGCTGGCCAGGTCGCCGCGCCCGGCCGCGCCGTCGAACAGGCCCATGACGCCCTCGACCACGGCGACGTCCGCCCCGTCGGCGGCGTGGCGGAACAAGGGTGCGATCAGCTCGTCGCCGACCAGCCACGGGTCGAGGTTGCGGCCCGGGACCCCGCAGGCGGCGGCGTGGTAAGTGGGGTCGATGTAGTCGGGGCCGACCTTGTGGGGGGAGACCCGCAGCCCCCGGGCGCGCAACGCCGCCATGATCCCGGTGGCCACGGTCGTCTTGCCGTCCCCGGAGCGGGTGGCGGCGATCACGACCCGGGGCGGGCTCACCACTCGATCCCGGCCTGGCCCTTGCGGCCGGCGTCCATCGGGTGCTTGACCTTGGTCATGTCGGTGACCAGGTCGGCCGCGTCGACCAGGGCCGGGTCGGCGCGGCGGCCGGTGATCACCACGTGCTGGATGCCGGGACGGTCGGCGAGGGTGGTCAGGACCTCACCGACGTCGATGGTGCCGTTGGCGATCGGGTAGGTGAACTCGTCCAGCACCACCAGCCGGTAGGTCTCGGCGGCCAGGTCGCGCTTGACCTGCTCCCAGCCCTCCCGGGCGGCGCGGGCGTGATCCTCGGGCTGGGTCCGCAGCCAGGACCAGCCGGCGCCCATCTTGTGCCAGGTGACCGGCCCGCCGCGTCCGGTGGCGGCGTGGACCTCCCCGAGGGCCTTGAGGGCGCCCTCCTCGCCCACCCGCCACTTGGGGCTCTTGGTGAACTGGAATACCCCGATCGGCCAGCCGGCCGACCAGGCCCGCAGGGCCAGCCCGAAGGCGGCCGTCGACTTGCCCTTGCCGTCGCCGGTGTGCACCACCAGCAGCGGCCGGGTGCGCCGCTCGCGCATGGTGAGCCCGTCGTCGGGGACGACGGCGACCTTGCCCTTGGGCATCAGGCGACCTCCTTGGCGCGGATGATGTCGGCCAGCCGCCGTCCGGCCAGCTCCTGGCCGGACCCGGCCGGCGAGGCCAGGCCGGGGATAGTGACCAGCTCCCCGTCCAGGTGCCGGGCCAGCTCGCCGGCCAGCCCCAGGCGGACCGGCCCGTCCTCGGCGTCGACCACGATGCTGGAGGTCCCGGTGCGGGCAAGCGCGGCCGCGGCCCTCCTGGCTTGGGCGAGCGGGTCGCCGTCGCCGGTGGCGCGGCCGTCGGTGACGACCACCAGCAGGGGTCGGCGGGTGGGGTCGCGCCAGGCTTCGCGGCGGACGAGGCGGTGAACGGCCTCCAGCCCGGCCGCCAGCGGGGTGCGGCCGCCGACCGGGAGGTCGCGCAGGCGCCGGCCGGCCAGGTCGATGGAGCGGGTCGGGGGGACGACCACGGTGGCCGACTCGCCGCGGAAGGTGAGCAGCGCCACCCGGTCGCGGCGGCGGTAGGCGTCGCCGAGCAACGACAGGGCGGTGGTGGCCACGGCGCGGCTGCGGCGGCGGGCCGCTAGCGACCCGGAGGTGTCGAGCAGCAGCACGACCAGATTGGCCTCCCGTCCCCGGCGGAGCGCACGCCGCAGGTCGCCGGCGGTGACCGCGAACGGGCCGCCCGGGCGGGCCAGGGCGGCCGCGCGGACCGTGGGCAGCAGCTCGGGCGCCGTGGTGGTGGGGACGTTGGATACCGGGCGGCCGTCCGGTCCCTGGGAGCGGGACCGGCGCCCGCCGTGGCCGGCACCCAGCCCGCGGGCCTGGAGCCGCCGGATCTCGACCGCGGCCCCGGGCGGAGCCGCCGTCCCGGTCCCGGCGCCGACGGCGGGCGCGGCCTGGCGGTCCGGAGGCTGGCCGTTCCCCTCCCCGGTCGCGGCGAGCCCCGGGTCGTCGGCCGCCAGGGACCCGGCGGGGTCGTGCCCGCCCCCGCCTCCGCCGCCGTCCGGCGGGGGGTCGGGGTCGTCGCCGTCGGGGTCGAGGGCCCGGTCGAGCTCGTCGGCACCGACCGCGGGGTCGTCGAAGGGGCCGCGGCGGCGGCGGTGGGGCAGGGCCAGGCGGGCGGCCTGGCGGACGTCGACGTGGGTCACGTGGTCGCGCCCCTCCCAGGCGGCGTGGGCGATGGCCGCGCGGCAGGTGACCAGGTCGCCCCGCATGCCGTCGACGCCGAGGGTGGCGCAGACGGTGGTGACCCGGAGCAGCTGCGGCTCGGGCAGCACGATCCCCGGCAGCCGGGCCCGGGCGGCGGCGATCCGGGCGCCCAGCTCTCGCTCGGCGGCGGCGTGGGCCTCGGCGCTGGCCGACGGGGCGCGGTCATGGCCGAGGCGGGCCCTGACCACCTCCGCCCGGCGGGCCGGGTCGTCGCTGGCCAGGACCGGGACGCACAGGCCGAAGCGGTCCAGCAGCTGGGGCCGCAGCTCCCCCTCCTCAGGATTCATGGTGCCGACCAGTAGGAACCGGGACGCGTGGCGCAGCGAGATCCCTTCGCGCTCGACGCTGGTGCTGCCGGTGGCCGCGGCGTCCAGGAGCACGTCGACGAGATGGTCGGGGAGCAGGTTGATCTCGTCGACGTACAGGACGCCGCGGTGGGCGGCGGCTAGCAGCCCGGGCACGAAGGCGTCGGCGGTGGCCGCCCCGGCCAGGACCCGGGGGACGTCCAGGCTGCCGGTGACCCGGTCGTCGGTGGCCCCCAGGGGCAGCTCGACCAGCCGCGCCGGGCGGTGCTCGGCCGGGCTGCCCAGCGGGTGCGGCCCGTCGGGGCAGCCGGGGTCGGGGTCGGCCGGGTCGCAGGCGAAGCGGCAGCCGGTCACCACGTCGACTCCTGGCAGGACGCCGGCCAGGCCCCTGACCAGGGTGGTCTTGGCGGTGCCCTTCTCGCCGGTCAGCAGCACCCCGCCGATGCCGGGGTCGACGGCGCCCAGCAGCAGGGCCAGGCGGGCGTCGTCCTGGCCGATGACCGCCGAGAACGGCAGCTGGCTCATGCCTGGGCCTCCTCGAGCTGGCCCTCGACCTGGAGGTACGCCTGGCGCAGGGCCTGGAGGGTGGCGTCCTCGGGGGCCTCCCAGAGGCCGCGGTCCACGGCCTCCAGCAGCCGCTCGGTGATGCCCCGCAGCGCCCACGGGTTGCTCTGCTCCAGGAACTCGCGGGTCTCGGGGTCCAGGACGTAGGCGGCGGTCAGCCGCTCGTACATCCAGTCGGCGACGACCCCGGTGGTGGCGTCCCAGCCGAACAGGTAGTCCACGGTCGCGGCCAGCTCGAAGGCGCCCTTGTAGCCGTGGCGGCGCATCGCCTGGACCCAGCGGGGGTTGACCACCCGGGAGCGGAACACCCGCGCCGACTCCTCGTGCAGGGTGCGGGTCCGGACGTGCTCGGGTCGGGTGCTGTCGCCCACATAGGCCTTGGGGTCGGCGCCGGTGAGGTGGCGCACGGTGGCCACCATGCCGCCGTGGTACTGGTAGTAGTCGTCGGAGTCGGCGATGTCGTGCTCGCGGGTGTCGGTGTTCTTGACCGCGACGGCGATCCGCCGGTAGGCGTGCTCCATGTCCTCGCGGGCCGGCCGGCCCTCCAGGCCGCGCCCGTAGGCGTGGCCGCCCCAGACGGCGTAGACCTCGGCCAGGTCGGCGTCGTCGCGCCAGGACCGGCTGTCCATCAGGGGCAGCAACCCGGCGCCGTAGGCGCCCGGCGGCGACCCGAAGATGCGGGTGGTGGCGCGGCGCAGGTCACCGTGGCGCTCCAGGTCGGCCAGGGCGTGGGCGCGGACGAGGTTGGCCGCCGGGTCCTCGTCCAGGTCGGCGACCAGGCGCACGGCGTCGTCCAGCAGCGCGACCACGTGCGGGAAGGCGTCGCGGAAAAAGCCGCTGATCCGGACGACCACGTCGATGCGGGGCCGGCCCAGCTCGGCCAGGTCGACCACCTCCAGGCCGGTGACCCGCCGGCTGACGTCGTCCCAGACCGGGCGAACCCCGAGCAGGGCCAGCACCTCGGCGACGTCGTCGCCCGAGGTCCGCATGGCCGCGGTGCCCCACACCGACAGGCCGACCGAGTCCGGCCAGCCGCCGGTCTCGGTGCGGTAGCGGTCGAGCAGCGAGTCGGCCAGCTGCTGGCCGGTCTCCCAGGCCAGCCGGGACGGCACCGCCTTGGGGTCGACGGCGTAGAAGTTCCGTCCCGTCGGCAGGACGTTGATCAGCCCCCGCAACGGCGACCCGCTGGGCCCGGCCGGCACATGCCCGCCGTCGAGGGCGTGCAGGACGGTCTCCAGCTCGCCGGTGGTCGCCTCCAGGCGCGGGACGAGCTCGGTGGCCGCGAACACCAGCAGCCGCTCGACCGGTTCGTGGGGCTCGCCGAGCACCTTGGCGGCGACCGCGGGCACGGCCTCGGCCTGCCAGCCGGCCAGCTCCATCGCCTCGACCAGCGCCCTGGCCTGCCGCTCGACCCGGTCCACGTCGCCGCGGGCGGCGGTCCCGTCCTCGGCCAGCCCGAGTGCCTGGCGCAGCCCCGGCAGCGCCCCGGCCTGGCCCGACCAGATCTGGCGGGCCTGGAGCATGGCCAGCACCAGCCCGACCCGCTCGGCTCCGGCCGGCGCGACCCCGAGGACGTGCAGGCCGTCGCGGATCTGGGCGTCCTTGACCTCGCACAGCCAGCCGTCGACGTGCAGCAGGAAGTCGTCGAACTCGACGTCGTGGGGCCGCGAGGACAGGCCCAGGTCGTGGTCGAGGCGGGCCGCCTGGATGAGCGTCCAGATCTGGGCCCGCAGTACCGGCAGCTTGCCCGGGTCGAGCGCGGCCACCGAGGCGTGCTCGTCCATCAGCTGCTCCAGGCGGGCCAGCTCGCCGTAGGTCTCGGCCCGGGTCATCGGCGGCACCAGGTGGTCGACGATGGTGGCGTGGGCTCGCCGCTTGGCCTGGGTGCCCTCGCCCGGGTCGTTGACCAGGAACGGGTAGATGAGCGGCAGGTTCCCGAGGACCGCGTCGGCCCAGCAGGCCGCCGACATGCCGAGGTTCTTGCCGGGGAGCCACTCCAGGGTCCCGTGCTTGCCGAGGTGGACCACGGCGTGGGCGCCGAAGCCCTCCTCCAGCCAGCGGTAGGCGGCCAGGTAGTGGTGGCTGGGCGGCATGGCGGGGTCGTGGTAGATGGCCACCGGGTTCTCCCCGAAGCCGCGGGGCGGCTGCACCAGCAGGACCAGGTTGCCGGCGCGCAGGGCGGCCAGCACCAGCTCACCCGCCGGGTCGCGGCTGCGGTCGACGTACAGCTCACCCGGGGGCGGCCCCCAGGTGGCCTCGATGGCCTCGCGCAGCTCGGCCGGGAGCCGGTCGTACCAGCGCCGGTAGTCGGCGGCGGGGATGCGGACGGCGGCCGTGGCCAGCTGAGCGTCGGTCAGCCACTCAGGGTCCTGGCCACCGGCCGCGATCAGGGCGTGCATCAGGGCGTCGCTGTCGACCGGTTCGACGCCGGGCAGCGCGTCGTCGCCGGTGGCCGGGCCGAGGTCGTAGCCGCGCTCGCGCAGCGCCCGCAGCAGCCGGACCGCGCTGGCCGGGGTGTCGAGACCGACGGCGTTGCCGATCCGGGCATGCTTGGTCGGGTACGACGACAGCACGACCGCGACCCGCCGCTCGGCCGGGGGGATGTGGCGCAGTCGGGCCAGGGCAACGGCGATGCCGGCCACCCGGTCGGCCCGCTCGGGGTCGGGGACGTAGCGTGACAGGCCGTCGCCGTCGAGCTCCTTGAACGAGAAGGGCACGCCGATCAGGCGGCCGTCGAACTCGGGGATGGCCACCTGGGTGGCCGCGTCCAGCGGGCTCAGTCCGGCGTCGGTGGCCGCCCACTGGGCCCGGGACGACGTCAGGCACAGCGCCTGGACGACCGAGACGTCGAGGGCGGCGATGGCGTCGGCATCCCAGGCGGAGTCGTCGCCGCCGGCCACCGACAGCGCCGGGGCCGTCCCGCCGGCGGCGAGCACGGTCACCACCAGGGCGTCGGCCTGGCCGAGCACCTCCAGCAGGTCCGGGTCGGCGGCCCGCAGGCTGGCGCACCAGACGGGCATGGCCCGCGCCCCGCGGGCCTCGACGGCCGCGCACAGGACGTCGACGAACTCGGTGTGGCCGGCCAGCTCGTGGGCCCGGTAGTAGAGGACGGCCACCGTTGGCCCACCGGTCACCGGCCGCTCGCGGACCCCCCAGGGAGGGGTGGGCTGGGGGGCGGCGAAGCCGTTGCCGTCCAGCAGGACGGTGTCGGCCAGGAAGTTCGCCAGCTCGGCCAGGTTGGCCGGGCCGCCGTGGGCCAGGTACTGGTGGGCCTGGGCGGCGATGCCGGCCGGGACGCTGGACAGGGCCATCAGGGCGGCGTCGGGGGCCTGCTCGCCACCGAGGACGACCAGCGGTCGGGGCTGGCTGCGCAGGTGGTCGAGGCCCTCGCGCCAGGCCTGCTCGCCGCCGAGGAGACGGACCACGACCAGGTCGGCTCCGTCCAGCAGGCCGGGGAGGTCCTCAAGGGGGAGCCGGGCCGGGTTGGCCAGCCGGTAGCCGGCGCGGCTGGCCCGGGCCGCGAGCAGGTCGGTGTCGGAGGTGGACAGCAGCAGGATGCTGGCACGACGGTCGTGCGGCACGGCGCCTCCTCGGGGTCCTCGCCCCGGGTCGTCGGTCACGGCGGCCGGAGTCTCCTGGCTCCCGGATCGTCGCTCGCCCCGGTCTTCCCGCCCGTACGGGCCGTGACCGTGCTGGGGTCCGCTCCCCGGTGACAGTGGCGGGACCGCGCCGGATTCGCACCGGCTTCCTCCACTGGCCGTCGTGGGTCGCTGCGGACTCTCGTCCACCCCGGCCCCGGACGTCAACTGGGCCGGTCGGGGCCCCGTTGACCACAGGCGGTGGCGGCGGGTACGGTGCGGCCTCCGTCGGCCGGGACGCGCAAATCCGCAGGGAGGTCCGGTGACGAGCGTCGACGCCTGCCCGGGCATCCTCGATCTGCACGAGGCCCGCGACGGCCAGGTGGCCCGGGTGCGGCTGCCCGGCGGCTATGCCGCCGCCAAGGAGCTGCGGGCCGTGGCCGGGCTGGCCCGCCGCTTCGGGGACGGCCGGGTCGACCTCACCTCGCGTGGCAACCTGCAGCTCCGCGGCGTCCGCGCCGGCGACGCAGCCGAGCTGAGCCGGCACGCGGCCGCGGCCGGGCTGCTGCCCTCGCCGGCGCACGACCGGGCCCGCAACATCGTCGCTAGCCCCCTGGCCGGCCTGGGCGGCCGCCCGCAGCTGCGGCCACTGGTCGACGCCCTCGACCGCGGCCTGCTGGCCGACCCCGCCCTGGCCGCGCTACCGGGACGGTTCCTGTTCTCGGTCGACGACGGCGGCGGCCGGGCCAGCCTCGGGACCTGCGACGTCGGGGCCCGCCGCCGTGGCGCCGGGTTCGACCTGGTCGTCGCCGGCCGGGAGGCGGGCGTGCACGGCCCGGCCGGCACGGCCGCCGCGCTGGCCCTGGCCGCGGCGCGGGTGTTCCTCGACCGGCGGCGGGCCTGCCCGGACGTCGTGCGCGTCGCCGGCCTCCCCGACGGCGGGGCGGCGGTGGCCGCCAGCGTCGGCGGCCGCCTGGGCGAGCCGGCGGCCGACACCACCGCCCGCCTGCCTCTTGGACCGCTCCCCGGGGCGGCGGCGATCGTCGTCGCGGCCCCGCTGGGGCGGCTGGACGCCTCCCACCTCGAGCTGCTGGCCGCGCTGCTGCCCCCCGGGGAGGTGGCGCGGCTGGCCGCGGCTGGCCGGGTGGTGGTGCCGCTGGCCGGGCTGGCCGTGGCCGCCCGGCCCCGCCTGGCCGGGGCCGGCCTGCTGGTGGCCGACGACCACCGTCTGGCCGGGGTCACCGCCTGCAGCGGGACGGCTTGCGCCCGGTCGCTGGCCGACGTGCGCGCCCTGGCCGCCCCCGTCGGCGGCGACCCGGTCCACTGGGTCGGCTGCGGGCGCCGCTGCGGCCTGCCCGCCGACGCCGTCCCGGTGGTCGCGACCGCGGCCGACCGGTTCCTGGTCGGCGACGACCCGGCCCCCCGAGGGCTGGGCGCGCTCGGTTCCTCGTGATGGCCCTCGACTACGAGCGCGACGGGGCCGCCATCTACCGGGCGTCCTTCGCCACCATCCGGCGGGAGGCCGACCTGGACCGTGTCCCGCCAGGTCTGGAACGCGTCGCCGTCCGGATGGTCCACGCCTGCGGCATGCCCGACCTGGTCGACGACCTGGCCTGGTCGCACGACTTGGCCAGCGCCGCCGAGGCCGCGCTGGCCGCGGGGGCGCCGGTGCTGTGCGACACGGCCATGGTGGCCGCCGGGATCACCCGCTCGCGGCTGCCGGCCGGCAACGAGGTGGTCTGCACGCTCGCCGACCAGCGGGTGCCGGCGCTGGCCGGCCGCCTGGGGACCACCCGCTCGGCGGCCGCCGTGGAGCTGTGGCGCGACCGGCTCGAGGGCGCCGTGGTCGCCGTCGGCAACGCCCCCACGGCCCTGTTCCACCTGCTGGAGCTGGTAGCGGACGGCGGACCCCGGCCGGCGGCGGTGGTCGGCGTGCCGGTCGGGTTCGTCGGCGCTGCCGAGTCCAAGCAGGCCCTGGCCGCCAGCCCGCTGCGGCTGCCCTACCTGGTGGTGCGGGGGCGCCGGGGTGGCTCCGCGCTCGCCTCGGCGGCCGTGAACGCCCTAGCCAGCGAGCGCGAATGACGACCGGGCGGCTGCTGGGGGTCGGGGTCGGCCCCGGCGACCCCGAGCTGGTCACCGTGCGGGCGGCCCGGTGCATCGGCGAAGCCGACGTGGTCGCCTTCCACTGCGCCGCCCACGGCCACAGCATCGCCCGCGCCGCGGCCGCGCCGTACCTGCGCGAGGGGCAGGTCGAGGAGGTGCTGCGCTACCCGGTGACCACCGGGGCCACCGACCATCCCGGCGGCTACACGGGGGCGATGGCCGACTTCTACGACCAGGCCACCAACCGGCTGGCCGCCCACCTGGAGGCCGGGCGGCTGGTGGTCGTGCTCTGTGAGGGCGACCCCGGGCTCTACGGCTCCTACCAGCACCTGCACGCCCGGCTGGGCAAGCGGTTCCCGGCCGAGATCGTGCCCGGCGTGTCGTCGGTGGCCGCAGCCGCCGCCGCCGTCGGCCGGCCGCTGGTCCAGCACGACGAGACGCTCACCGTCCTGGTCGGCACCCTGCCGCCGGAGGAGCTGCGGGCCCGGCTGGCCAGTGCCGACGCGGCTGCCATCCTCAAGCTGGGCCGCTCCTTCCCCGAGGTCAGGGCGGCGCTGGCCGACACCGGCCTGCTGGAGCGGGCCGCCTATGTCGAGTGGGCCGGCAGCGACGCCCAGCGAGTCGCCCCCCTGGCCGAGGTCGACCCCGCCGGCGTGCCCTACATGTCGCTGGCCCTGGTCCCCGGGCGGGGCCAAAGGCCGCCCGCTGCGGCGGGGGTGACCGTGGTCGGGCTCGGCCCCGGCGACCCGGCCTGGCTGACTCCCGAGGCCGCCAAGGCCGTCGCCGAGGCGACCGACCTGGTCGGCTACCGGCCCTACCTGGCCCGGGTGCCGCAACGGCCGGGCCAGCGCCGCCACGGCTCCGGCAACACCGTGGAGGCCCGGCGGGCGGCGCAGGCCCTGGACCTGGCCGCGGCCGGGGGACGGGTGGTGGTGGTGTCATCCGGAGACCCGGGGGTGTTCGCCATGGCCTCGGCGGTGCTGGAGGTGGCCACCGACGGCGACGGACGCTGGGCCGGCGTCGAGGTCCGGGTGCTGCCGGGGGTCACCGCCGCCCAGGCCGTGGCAGCCCGTGCCGGCGCGCCCCTGGGCCACGACTACTGCACGATCAGCCTCTCGGACCGGCTCAAGCCGTGGGAGGTCATCGCCGACCGGGTCGACAAGGCGGCCGCCGCCGACCTGGTCCTGGCCCTCTACAACCCGGCCTCACGCACCCGCACCTGGCAGGTCGAGGCCGTCCGCGGCCTGGTCCTGCGCCACCGCGACCCGGCCACCCCGGTGGTGGTCGGCCGCCACGTCGGCCGGGTCGGCGAGCGGGTCACAGTCACGACCCTGGAAGCGCTCGACCCCGCCGAGGTCGACATGAGCACCCTGCTGATCATCGGCTCCAGCGCCACCCGGGTGACCGAGCACCACGGCCGCCAGGTGGTCTACACCCCGCGCCGCCACCCCTGACCCGCCAGCCGCTCGACCCAGCCGGCGGCCCCCTCGACGGTGGCCACCGACGGCCCCGGCGGCGGGGGCGGCCGCCGGACCACGACCACGGGAAGGGCCAGGTCGCGGGCGGCCTCCAGCTTGCCGGCGGTCAGCGACCCCCCGCTGTCCTTGGTCACCAGCACCTCGACCGCGCACCGCTCCATGAGGGTTCGCTCCTGCTCGCGCCGGTAGGGGCCGCGGGCCAGCAATACCTCGCGATGGGCCGGCATCGGCCCCGAGGGCTGGTCGACGCAGCGGATCAGGAACCAGAGGTCGTCCAGGCCGGCGAACGCCGCCAGCCCTTGGCGGCCGGTGGTCAGGAACACCCTGGTCCCGAGCGACGGCAACACCGCCGCGGCCTCGCCCAGGGAGCCGACCCGGTGCCAGTGGTCGCCGTCCCGCGCCCGCCATCCGGGACGGGCCAGCCGCAGCCGTGGCAGCCCCAGCCGGTCACAGGCGGCGGCCGCGTTGGCCTGCATCGTCGTGGCATAGGGGTGGGTGGCGTCCACGACCAGGTCCACCTCCTGCTCCCGGAGCCAGTCGACCAGGCCGGGTACGCCCCCGAACCCGCCGACCCGGACCTCGCCGGCCGGCAGCCGGGGGTCGCGGACCCGCCCGGCCAGCGAGCTGACCAGCGACAGCCCCGGCCGGTCGGCGAGCCGGACGGCCAGGTCCCTGGCCTCGGCCGTCCCCCCGAGCAGCAGCAGCTTCACCGGCGACGCCGGCACAGCAGGTAGGTGTCCATGATCCAGCCCTTGCGGTCCCGTGCCGCCTGGCGGGTGGCCTTGATCTCGGCGGCGACGTCGGCCAGCCGCCCGGACACCAGCAGCTCGTCGTCGGTGCCGACATAGGCGCCCCAGTAGATGTCCAGGTCCTGGTCGGTCAGGCCCTCGAAGGTGCAGGCGGCATCCAGCATGACCACCACGTCGTCGCTGTGGTCGGGGAAGCCGTCGGCCAGCCGCCGCCCGGTGGTGATGTGGATGGGCCCGCCGACGCGGTTCAGGGCGATCCGGTGGCTGGCGGCCAGCGCCTGGACGCTGGAGATCCCGGGGACCACCTCGATCTCGAACGCCAGACTTCCCTCGGCCAGGATGCGCTCCAGCACGTCCAGGGTGCTGTCGTACAGCGACGGGTCGCCCCAGACGAGGAAGCCGCCGCAGCCGCCGTCACCCAGCTCTTCGCCGAGCATCCGTCTCCACAGCTCGGCCCGCCGCCGGCGCCAGTCCTCGACGGCGGCGCGGTAGGCCGCCGCCGTCCGGTCCCGAGGCGGGTCCGGGACCTGCACCATCCGGTAGCCCGGGCGCTCGATGAACCGCTCGCAGATCTCCTCCCGGAGCCGGACCAGGTCGTGGGTGTCGGCGCCCTTGTCCGTCACGAAGAAGACGTCGACCCGGTTGAGCGCCTTGATGGCCTGCACCGTCAGGTGGTCCGGGTCGCCGGCGCCGATCCCGATGACCAGCACCCGTCTCATCGGCGCGGCTCCCGGATGCGGGTGGCCGAGTACAGGTGGCTGTCGCGGAACCCGCGGTGGCCGAGGACCTCGCCGACGACGACGATCGCCGTGCGGCGGATGCCGTCGGCCCGGACCCGCTCGGCCAGCTCGCCCAGGGTGCAGCGCAGCACCACCTGGTCCGGCCAGCTGGCCCGGGCGACCACGGCGACTGGGCAGTCCGGCCCGTAGTGGGGCAGCAGGTCGGCGGCGACCTGGTCGACGTGCTGGACGGCGAGGTGCAGGACCAGCGTGCAGCCGGTGGCCCCCAGGGTGGCCAGCTCCTCGCCGGCCGGCATCGGGGTGGCCCGGGCCGCCGCCCGGGTCAGCACGACGGTCTGGCCGACCCCGGGCAGGGTCAGCTCCTGGCCGAGCGCCGCCGCCGCGGCCGCGAACGCGGGCACGCCCGGGACGACCTGCCACGGCACCCCGGCCTTGTCGAGACGGCGGGCCTGCTCGGCCACGGCGCTGAAGATCGACGGGTCGCCGCTGTGGAGCCGGACGACGTCGTGGCCGTCGCGGTGGGCGGCGGCCAGCTCGGCGGTGATGGCGTCCAAGTCCAGCTCGGCGGTGTCGACCAGGCGCGCCCCGGGGCGGGTCGCCGCCAGGACCTCGGCGGGGACCAGGCTGCCGGCGTACAGCACGACCGAGGCCTCGCCGAGCAGTCGCTGGGCCCGCAGCGTGAGCAGGTCGGGGGCACCCGGCCCGGCTCCCACGAACCACACCGTCACGGCCGGGTCACCTGCCACTGGACGATCGGGAGGGCGGGCCGCCAGGCGGTGAACCCGCCCAGGGGCTCGGCGTGGCTGGCGGCCAGCTGCACCAGCTGCCCGCCAGCGGTCTGCCGCCAGCGGTGCAGCACCGCCTCGGACTCGATGGTGACGGCGTGGGCGACCAGCCGGCCCCCGGGTTCGAGCCGTTCCCAGCAGGTCTCGAGCAGGCCGTCGCTGGTGACGCCGCCGCCGACGAAGACCGCGTTCGGGCGGGGCAGGCTGGTCAGGGCCGCCGGGGCTTCGCCGCGGACCACCTCCAGGTCGGGGACGCCGAGGGCGGTGGCGTTGCGGCGGACCCGGTCGGCTCGGTCGCCTCGGCGTTCCACCGCGACGGCGCGGCAGCGGGCGTCGACCCGCAGCCACTCGATCCCGACGCTGCCGCTGCCGGCGCCCACGTCCCACAGCAGCTGCCCGGGCCCGGGGGCGAGCGCGGCCAGGGCCAGCGCCCGGGCCTCGCGGCGGGTCAGCTGGCCGTCGCTCTCGTAGGCGTCGTCGGGGAGCCCGGGAACCCGCGGCAGGACCGTGGCGCCGGGACCCGGCCGGCAGACCAGGGCCACCACCGCCAGGTCGGCGAACCGGTCCTCGCCCAGCGCCCCGGCCGCCACCGGCCCGCTGACCTGCTCGGCCTCGCCGCCAAGATGCTCCAGCACCATCAGCTCGCTCCCGCCCCAGCCGCGGTCGGCCAGCAGCCGGGCCAACACGTTCGGCGTGCCGCCGTCGCGGCAGAGGACGAGCAGGCGGGCGCCGGGCTGCACCGCCGGCAGGACCACCTCGATCGGGCGCGACACCAGCGAGACCACGTCGACCTCGTGCTCGGCCCAGCCGAGCCGAGCGCAGGCCAACGCGACGCTGGACACGGCGGGCAGCACCCGCAGCCGACCGGTCCCGAGGCGGCGGGCCAGGGTGGCGCCAAGCCCGTGCAGCATCGGGTCGCCGCTGGCCAGCAGGCACAGTCCCGGATTGGCGGCCACCAGGTCGTCGAGCTGAGCCAGCAGCGGCGACGGCAACGGCTGTCGGCGGACCCCGAGGTCGGGCAGCAGCGCGAGCTGGCGGGCGCTGCCGACGATCACCGGCGCCTGCCGTAGCGCGGCCCGGGCCGTCTCGGTGAGCCCGTCCCAGCCGTCGTCGCCGATCCCGACGACGGTGACCGCCTCCCGTTGGCTCATGGGGGACCTGGGGCCGTGGCCGACGTCAGCACCGGAGCACCCGGGGGGACGAAGGGGAGGTCGTTGGGGACGCCGTCGGTGAGCAGCCGCAGGACGGCGTCGGTGTCGAGGCCGTCGGCGATCAGGTCGCCGAGGGCGTCCAGCCGGGCGGCGCGGACGTCGGCGAACGCGACGGTCCCTGGGCGCCAGTCCCGTCCGGCCCGGGCGGCGACGTCGGCCAGGTAGCGGCGGCGGAACTCGTCGTTCTCGAAGAGGCCGTGCCAGGAGGTGCCGGTGACGGCTCCGGCGACGCAGCCGTCAGGGGCGCCGTCCGCACCGGTGATGAGCGGCTCGCCGCCCGACACCGTTGTCCGGCCGTGGTGGATCTCGTAGCCGTCGATCGGCACGCCGGCGGCGGTCCCGTGCGGGCGGCGGAGCGTCTTGGCGGTCGCGAAGGACGTGGTGACCGGCAGGAGGTCCAGGCCGGGGACCGTCCCGCGCCGGCTCTCGACCTCGTCGGCGATGGCCTGGCCGAGCATCTGGTAGCCGCCGCAGATACCGAGGATCGGCCGCTGGGCGGCGGCCCGGCGGCGCAGCGCCTTGGCCAGGCCCCGGTTCCGCAGCCAGTCCAGGTCGCGGACGGTGGCGCGGGTGCCGGGCAGGACCACCAGGTCGGCGTCGGCCAACTCCTCAGCCCGCTCGGCCAGCCGTACCAGGACACCCGGCTCGGAGGCCAGGGCGTCGAGGTCGGTGTAGTTCGACATCCGCGGCAGCCGCACCACCGACACCCGCAGTACCTCGCCGAGCGGGTCGGCCACGGTCCAGCGCTCACCGTCCAGGTCGAGGCTGTCCTCGGCATCCAGCCACAGCCCGGGCCGCCAGCCCAGCACCCCCAGGAACGGCCGGCCAGTCATCGCCGACAGCTGCTCGAGGCCGGGGGCGAGCAGCCGCCGGTCGCCGCGGAACTTGTTGATCACGAACCCGGCGACGTGGCGCTGGTCGTCGGCGTCGAGCAGGGCCAGGGTGCCGAACAGCGATGCGAACACCCCGCCGCGGTCGATATCTCCGACCAGCAGCACCGGCAGCCCGGCGGCCCGGGCCAGGCCCATGTTGGCCAGGTCGTCACGGCGCAGGTTGATCTCGGCCGGGCTGCCGGCTCCCTCGCAGATCACCACCTCGTAGCGGGAGCGGAGGGTGGCCAGGCTGTCGAGCACGACCTCGCGCAGCTGCGCCTTGAGCGGCTGGTAGCCGAGGGCGTCCGCCTCCCGCCACGGCTGGCCCAGGACGATCACCTGCGAATGGGTGTCGCTGCCCGGCTTGAGCAGGACCGGGTTCATCAGCGCGGTGGGGTCGATCCCGGCGGCGGCGGCCTGGACGGCCTGGGCTCGGCCGATCTCGGACCCGTCGGGGGTCACCGTGCTGTTGAGGGCCATGTTCTGGGCCTTGAACGGCGCCACGGCGACGCCCCGGCGGGCCAGCCACCGGCACAGGCCGGCGACCACCACGGTCTTGCCGGCGTCGCTGGAGGTGCCGGTGACGAGCAGGGCGCCATTCATCGCGCCGGGCAGCGTGTCGGCTGCCGCGCGACGCCGTCAAGTCGGCGGTTGACACCGGTCGGTCGCTCCCATAGCGTCCCCCGGCACATCGCGACGGCGGAAGGAAGCCGGTGAGAGCCCGGCACGGTCGCGCCACTGTAACCGGCCGCTCTGGTCACCCGCCTGGTGACCGGGCCCGGGAGTCAGACCCTCCGTCGCCGCCGCTCCACCGAGCGGGACGCTTGATCCCGAGGAGGTTCACGTGACCCAGCCTGCCGCCGTCTCCCAGCCGGCCCCTGTCCCGATCCCGCTGCGCGACCTGCTGCCGTGGGCCGCCTTCGTGGCCGTGCTCGCGCTGGTGCTGCTGTACTTCGTGGGCGCCGAGGAAGGCGCCACCTCGCTGGTCTCGGGCAGCGTCGTGCACGAGTTCGTGCACGACGGCCGCCACCTGCTCGGCTTCCCCTGCCACTGACCGGAAGGGGGTCGACGAGATGATCAGAACGCTCCTGGTACGTGGCATGGGCGTCGGCCTGGCGGCCGCCCTCCTGGCATTCGCTTTCTCCTTCCTGGTCGGCGAGCCCCCGGTCGGCCGGGCCATCGACCTCGAGGCCCAGACGGCGGCCGCCGCCGGCGCGGCCGAGGAGCCAGAGGTGGTCAGCCGCACTGTCCAGCGCACGGTCGGCCTGGCCACCGCCGTGGGCATGTACGGGCTGGCCATCGGGGGGCTGTTCGGGATCGCCTTCGCGATCGCCTACGGCCGCATCGGCGGCTTCGGGCCCCGGGCCGCGGCCGGGCTGCTCGCCCTCGGCGGGTTCGTGGCCGTGCAACTGGTGCCGTTCCTGAAGTACCCGCCGAACCCACCGGCCGTCGGCAACCCGGACACGATCGGCTCCCGAACCAGCCTCTACCTGCTGATGCTGGCCATCTCGGTGCTGGCCGCCTTGGCCGCCGTGTCGTTCGGGCGCCGGGCCGCGCCGGGCTACGGGAACTGGAACGCGACCCTGCTGGCGGTCGGCGGCTACGTGGCGCTGATGGTCGTGGCCTATGTCGCCCTTCCTGGCGTCGACGAGGTCGCGGCCGGGTTCCCGGCCACCCTGCTGTGGCGGTTCCGGCTGGCTTCCCTTGGCACCCAGGTCCTGCTGTGGACGACCCTCGGCCTGCTGTTCGGCGCCCTGACCGAGCGCAGCCTCCAAGGCCAGCGACGTCACCAGCCCGCCACCGCCCCGCTGTAGGCCGAGCGACCCGCCCGAGTGCTCAGGCCGGCGTCCAGTTGACCCGGGCCAGCACCCAGCCCCGGTCACGGCGGTGCAGAACCGTCAGCGAGGCCGGCGCCACATCGACCCGCCAGAACGACGCCGGTGGCGCATCGAGCGCCTGCAGCACCGCCATCCGGACCCAGCCGCCATGGGTCACCGCAACCGTGGTCCCGGGCCAGCCGTGGGCCTGGCCCAGGAAGCGAGAGACCCGCGCCCACAGCTCACCGTCCGGGTCGGGGTCGTCCAGCCAGCGTTGCAGGCGGTCCGGGTCACGGGCCGCGCCCTCCTCGAGGGTGAGGCCCGCCCACTCTTGCGGGTCGGCCCCGGCCAGGTCCGCGTCGACCGTGGCCGCCAACCCGGCGGCGACCGCGGTCATGCGGGCCCGGCGGGCAGGGCTGGACCGGGCGGTGTCGACCCGGCCGAGTGCCTCGGCCAGCCGCTCAGCAGCCCGCACACCACCCGCATCCAGCGCCTCATCCGACGGGAAGGCTGCCCGGCGGGTCGCGGCGGTCGCGGCACTCCGCACCAGGATCAGCCGGTCGGCGGTCATCGGCGGGACGCTATGAACGCTCCATGACACCGTCAAGTCACCCGGCGCCGTGGTGGAGCCGCCGGCTCGGCTCGCCAGCATCCGGCCTGGTTGCCGGAGCCATGGCCGACTGGCTGGTCGGCGACCCCCGGCGTGGGCATCCGGTGGCCGGCTTCGGAAGGATCGCGGCGGCGCTGGAGGAACGCACATGGCGGCCCTCGCGGGCTGTCGGCGCGGCCTACACGCTGGCGCTGGCCGGTGGAACGACCGGTGCGGCCGTCTGGCTCGATCGGCGGCTGCACCGATGGCCAGTCGCTCGGATGGCCCTGCTGGGGGCGGTCACCTGGACCGCCCTGGGCGGACGGTCGCTGGCCCGAGCCGGGCGGGATCTCGGCGACGCCGTGCGACGTGGAGACATTTCGGAGGCCCGCGGGCTCGCGCCGACCCTGGTCGGGCGGGACCCGAGCAGGCTCGACGGACCCGAGTTGTGCCGGGCGGGGGTCGAGTCGATCGCCGAGAACACCGCCGACGCGGTCGTCGGGCCGCTGCTGTGGGGTGCGTTGGCTGGGCCAGCCGGCGTGGTGGGCTACCGGGTCGCGAACACCCTGGACGCCATGGTCGGCCACAAGAGCCCGAGATACCTGCAGTTCGGGTGGGCATCAGCACGGCTTGACGACCTGCTCGGCTGGCCGGCGGCACGGCTCGGCGCGGGACTGGCGTGCCTGCTGGCACCCGCGGTCGGCGGCAATGCCCGAACGGCCTGGCACACCCTGCACCGCGACGGCCCGGCGCACCCCAGCCCGAATGCCGGCCGGATGGAGGCCGCCTTCGCCGGCGCCCTCGGGATCCGCCTAGGCGGCCGCAACCACTACGGCGATCGGGTCGAGGACCGGCCGACCCTCGGCGACGGGCCGCTCCCCAGCCCCGACGACGTCGATCGAGCCGTCCGCCTGTCCTTGCTGATTGGCGCCGCCACCGCCGCCCTCGTCGCCCAGACCCGGCGTTAGTCCTTCGGGCGTCAGGGAGTCGACCGGCGCGCTTGATCACACAGCGGCATCCCCCTGACTACCAGCACTAGGGTTTGCCAGAGATTTGCCAGAATCTGCGCTACGCGTAGCCTCGCCTCGCCCCACAACCCGACCCACGGCAGCGCCTTTCACCTGGGCGGTTGTGTGGTCACGAGAAGTATTGTGCGGTGTTGCGAACCGCCCGCGCATCGATGGTAAGGATGGGGTCGCCGGTTCGATTCCGGCGGGGGCTCCACATAGGCTTTGACCAGCGCAAACGCTAGTGAGTAGTCGCCGGGGGCGGTTGTAGCCGGCCACATCCGTATTTGGGATGGGATGCGAAGGGTCCGCACGCCGTCAGAGTGCTGATAGCCCTGGTGAGCAGCA
>DASRJN010000429.1:0-8009 GCA_035649455.1 Acidimicrobiales bacterium | reverse complement strand
CATGGACGGCAGCGGAGCGGGCAGCGCCGGGCCCGCGCAGCAGGTGGTCGACGAGATCGTCGCCGCCGGCGGGCAGGCGGTCGCCAACAGCGACGACATCAGCGACTTCGCGGGCGCCGAGAAGCTCATCGGGACCGCCATCGAGAGCTTCGGCAAGCTCGACATCCTCGTGAACAACGCAGGGATCCTGCGCGACCGCATGCTGGTCAACATGACCGAGGCCGAGTGGGACGCGGTGATCAAGGTCCACCTCAAGGGGACCTTCGGTCCGACGCACTTCGCCGCGAACCACTTCCGGGACCGGTCCAAGGCCGGGGACGAGGTCGTGGGGCGCATCATCAACACGTCCTCGCCCTCGGGGATCTACGGCAACGTGGGCCAGACGAACTACGGCGCGGCCAAGGCCGGGATCGCCAGCTTCACGATCATCGCGGCCAAGGAGCTGGCCCGGTACGGGGTCACGGTCAACGCCATCGCCCCCGCTGCGCTCACCCGCATGACCGAGGACCTGGGCATGGGCCAGCTGCCCGAGGAGGCCAAGGAGCAGCTGTCGCCCAAGCACATCGCCCCCATCGTGTGCTGGCTGGCCAGCCCCCTCTCCTCTGGCGTGACCGGCCGGGTGTTCGACGTGACCGGCCGCATGCTGTCGGTGTCCGAGGGCTGGCACCGCGGGCCTTCGATCGAGAGCCCGGACGACGATCCCGAGGTGCTGGGCCACGCGGTCCTCGACCTGGTGGCCCAGGCTCGGCCCAACGCCAACATGGGCGGCTACGACGAGACCTGACGGCTCGTGAGGTACGAACAGTGGGGGGCTGCGGCCCCGGACCACGTCGGGCTGGACGCCGTCGCAAGGCCGAGGCGAGAGCGCTGGCCGAAGTCCGTGGCAGGCTGACTGCACCACACAGGAGGGACCCATGCCGATCAACCCCGACGCCGTAGGCGCCCGCTCCGAGCCGGCCCGCCACCGGTGGAGCTCCAAGGACAGCCTGCTCTACGCCATCGGCGTGGGTGCCGGCGCCGTGGACCCGCTGGACGAGCTCGAGTTCACCACCGAGAACAGCCAGGACGTGACCCAGCGGGCGTTGCCCACCATGGCCGTCGTGCTCAGCGCGGGCGGGATGGGCGCCTTCGGCAAGATCGGCACGTTCAACCCCGTCATGCTGGTCCACGGCGAGGAGGGCATCACGCTGGCCCGAGAGATCCCGGCCGAGGGCGAGCTGGAGGCCGTGACCGAGATCGTGGGCATCTGGGACAAGGGATCGGGCGCCCTGGTGCAGGCCGAGACCACGGCCACCCTGGTCGACGACGGCCAGCCGCTGTTCACCGTCCAGATGGGCGCGTTCCTGCGCGGCGAAGGCGGCTGGGGCGGCGAGCGCGGCCCGTCGTCCCGGTTCGAGGCGCCGGATCGGGAGCCGGACAACGAGGTCACGTACCCGACCCGCACCGACCAGGCCCTGCTCTACCGGCTGTCGGGTGACCGGAACCCGCTGCACTCGGACCCCAAGTTCGCGGCCATGGCCGGTTTCGACCGGCCCATCCTCCACGGGCTGTGCACCTACGGTTTCACCGGCCGGGCGCTGCTGCACGCGCTGGCGGGCGGCGATCCGGCCCGGTTCAAGGCCATGAGCGGACGCTTCTCCAGCCCGGTGTTCCCCGGCGAGGCGCTGACTGTGCGCATGTGGGAGACCGGCTCCGGCGAGGCGGTCTTCCAGACGGTCGGCCCCGACGGCCGGGTCGTCCTCGACGCCGGCCAGGTGACGGTCGGCTAGGCCCTGGTCAGAACAGGCGCAGGTCGTCGGGCTCGATGCCCCGCAGGGCGTCGTAGTCGACCTCGACGCACGTGATGTCCCGGCGCCCGGCCAGCACCCGGGCCTGGGGCTTGATCTGCTGGGCCACGAACACGCCCCGGACCGGGCGCAACATCGGGTCCCGCTCCAGGGACTCCAGGTAGCGCGCCAGCTGCTCGACCCCGTCGATCTCGCCCCGGCGCTTGATCTCGATGGCCACCGTCTGGCCCGACGCGTCCCGGCACAGCAGGTCGACGGGGCCGATGTCGGTCGGGTACTCCCGCCGGACCAGGCGCAGGCCGGGAGCGATGGCCGCGCAGTTGGCGGCCAGCAGCTCCTGGAGGTGGGCCTCGACGCCGTCCTTCCACAGCCCGGGGTCGACGCCCAGCTCGTGGCTGCTGTCCGACAGCACCTCGTGCAGCGTGATGGTCAGGGTCTCGCCGCCCTTGGCCGCCCGCACTTCCCAGCACGGTGTCCCGTCGCCGTCGACCGACTCGGTCACCGTGTTGGGGGCGTTCATCCAGTTCAGCGGCTTGTACGCCCCGCCGTCGGCGTGGACCGCCACGCAGCCGTCGGCCTTGACCATGATCAGCCGCACCGCGGGCGGCAAGTGGGCGGTCAGGCGCCCGGCGTAGTCCACCGTGCAGCGGGCGACGACCAGGCGCATCGCCCGCGACCCTAGTGGCGCGATCTAGTCCTTCCGGGCTTTGCCGCGGCCCCGCTTCGCGGTGTCGGCCAGGCGGCGGCGCATGGTCTCCCGCCGGGCCTGGAGATCGCGGTGGGTGAGCCGCTCGACGCTGCCGTCGACGCCGAAGCCCGCCCTGACCCCCTCCATGTCCAGCTCGATCGTGCGGGGATCGATGCCGACGTCGGCCGCGATCCGGTCGCCGTGCTGGGTGGCGAAGTACAGCGAGATCTGGGCGACCTCGTCGAACAGGTCCAGGTCGGGGGCCAGGTTGGCGATGGCGCCGTCGATGAACACCATGTTCTTGACAAACAGCATCAGCTCCTTGGGCATGCGGGCCCCGAAGCCGAGCAGCGCCTTGACGATCTGCTGCAGCTCGCCCACCAACTGCTCGCCCGACAGCGTGAGCGGGTCGACGAAGGGCTGGTCCAGCTTCAGGTCGCGGGCCACCGCGGCCAGGTCGGCGTCGGGGGGTAGGGCGCCGAGGTCCCTCAGGGCCGCGAGCTGGGCCATGACGTCGTTGACCGTGCCTCCCATCAGCATGCGGAGGAAGGCCAGGCGCTTGGTCTCGTCCAGCCGGCCGGTGATGCCGAAGTCGAGCAGCGCGGTGCGCCCGTCGGGCATGACGAACAGGTTCCCGCCGTGCAGGTCGCCGTGGAAGATGCCGTGGATGATGGCGCCCTCGATGAAGCCGATCATCCCGGTGCGGATCACGGCCGCGGTGTCGACCCCCGCGTCCCGCATGCCCACCACGTCGTCGAAGCGGAAGCCGTCGAGCCGCTCCATCACCAGGACCCGCGGGGTCACGAGCGTGGGATGGGGGCGGGGCACGACATAGCCCCGCTGGCCCAGCTCCACGAAGGCGCGGGCGATGTCGAGCATGTTCTCGGCCTCGAGCCGGAAGTCGAGCTCCTCGGTGATGGTCTGGGCGAACAGCTCGACCAGGGCCGGCGGGTTGGCCAGTGCCGCGATGGGGATGCGACCGACCAGCTTCGGCGCCAGCCAGGCCATGACCCGGAGGTCGTCGCGCACCAGCTTGGCAACCGCGGGCCGCTGGACCTTGACCACCACCGGCTCGCCCGTTCGCAGCGTGGCCGCGTGCACCTGGGCGATCGAGGCCGCGGCCAGGGGGGTGCGGTCGACCCAGCGGAACACGGCTTCGAGCGGGCGTCCCAGGTCCGCCTCGATCACCTCCCGCACCAGGCGGAAGGGCTCCGCCGGCACCCGGTCCCGGCACAGCTTGAACTCACCCACCAGCTCGGCCGGGAACACGCCCTCGCCCGAACCGATGATCTGGGCCAGCTTGATGTAGGTGGGTCCCAGCCGCTCGGCCGCGATCCGCAGCCGCCGGGAGATGCCGGCCCGGCTGACCGAGTCGCCCACCCGCCGCTCCCGCAGCGCCCAGAGCCCCACCGCCGTGCCCAGCCGGCGGGTCACGGTGACGAGCCGATCGCCCGGCGGCCAGCGCGACGGCTGGGTCAGCACCGGCACCTCGGCCATCACCCGGGCCCGGACCTCGTCCAGGCCCTGGCGCCACACCAGCGCCCCCGGGTCGTCGAGGGTCCAGGGCGGCGTGTCGCTGAAGCTGCCCTGGTCGAGGTCGGTGGGGGCGAGGGTCATCACACCGGAGTCTGCCGGACCGCCGGGCGGATCGGCACGTCGCGCCGGCCGTGGGGCCCCTTCCCGTCGGTCAGGTCGGTTCCTCGGGTTGCCCAGGCGCACGGCCGCACCACGAGCGGTGCGCTCCAGCCCACCCCCAGTTGTCTCGGTAGCCGTCAACGCGTAATCTCGCGCGACACACAGGGCACATCGACGGGCTATCCGATGCGGCAGGCGGGAATGGCGGCGAGAAGCGAGTACTTCCCGCGTCTGCGCGCAGCTGGGCAGCGTCAAGCAGACAAGAGCGGAGAGCTGACAGATGACATCCACCGAAGGCGGCCCTCCGGGCGAGACGATCGCGCGGCTGCTCCGCGTCCTGCGCTCACCCTCGAGTGCGGTCCAGGCCGTCTGGAAGCGCTATCCGGTCGGCTCGTTCGACCTCCGTTGCCGCTTCGACATCTTCTCCCGCCCTGCCTACGCCTACGGGGTCCAACAGGGCGCCTATCTGGCCAGCCGGTTGGGTCTCCCGGCCATCAGCGTGATCGAGTTCGGCGTCGCCGGCGGTCGCGGCTTGCTGGCGCTGGAAGAGATCGCCCGCCTCGCTTCACGTGCCTACGGCGTCAAGATCGAGGTCTATGGGTTCGATCGCGCCGTCGGGTTGCCGAAGACCTCTGACTTCCGGGACCTCCCGTACACCTGGGAGGAGGGCTTCTTCGAGATGGATGTCGACGAGCTCAGGTCGCGCCTGACCGAAGCGTCGCTCGTCATCGGCGACATCGCCGACACCGTGCCGACGTTCGTGGACACGCACGACCCGGCGCCGGTGGCATTCGTCGCCATCGACCTCGACTACTACAGCTCGACCGTCGACGCGCTCCGCATCTTCGATGTTGCGGAGAGCAAGGTCCTGCCCCGCGTTCTGTGCTATTTCGACGACATCGTCGGCGAGGACCATGTCCTTCAGAACGACCTCGTCGGAGAGCTGTCTGCCATCCGCGAATTCAATCTCGACCGCAAGGAAACCAAGATTCTGCCGGTCAACGGGCTGTCGGCCAAGCGGGTGCTGCCCGCTGACTGGAACGACTCGATGCTGGCGATGCATCGATTCGACCATGCGGACTACGACACGTATGTGGGTCCGCCGAAGCACGAGCAGCAGCTCGTGCTCTGACGAGCAGCCGAGGAGTCCCTGATGCCAGACACGATCGCGACGTTCCAGCTCGATCGCGCGACCATGCTGCCGCTCGCCGAGCAGCTGGCGGAGAGCTTCCGAACGGCCGAGCCGTTCCCTCACATCGTCGCCGACGGGATCTTCCCCGAGGAGCTGCTCGACGCGGTCCTCTCGGAGTACCCCGAGCCGGAGGACGTGCCCTGGGAGTCCTTCTCCTCGCCCAGCGAGCTGAAGCTGGCTCTGGCCGACACAGAGAACATGGGTCCCGCCACCCGCCATCTCCTGGCCGAGCTCAACGGCCAGGTGTTCGTCGACTTCCTGGAACGACTGACGGGCATCTCCGGTCTGATCCCGGACCCTCACTACGACGGGGGCGGCCTTCACCAGATCCGGCGCGACGGCTACCTGAAGGTCCATGCCGACTTCAATCGGCACAGTCGACTTCCGCTCGATCGGCGGCTCAACGTCCTCCTCTATCTCAACCGTGATTGGCCGGAGGACTTCGGCGGCCACCTCGAGCTCTGGGACAAGACCATGACGAAGTGCGGGGCGCGGGTTCTCCCGGTCTTCAATCGGATGGTGGTCTTCGCCACCACCGATTTTGCCTATCACGGTCATCCCGACCCGTTGACCTGCCCGCCGGATCGGGCGCGGCGATCGATGGCCTTGTACTACTACTCCAACGGGCGTCCGGCGTCCGAGGTCTCCTACACCCACACGACGCTCTTCCGGGCGCGACCCGACGAGACGATTGCGCAATCGCGACGGTGGCAGGACGTCGCCGCCAGGTGGGTGCCCCCGGCCCTGTTCGACGCGGCCCGCCGCGTGCAGGACCGCGTCCGAGCACGGCGCCAGCGACCCGACGGCTAGGACAGGCCCTAGGGCCTGTCCTGCAAGTCAGGCCCTAGGCGAACCGCACCGAAGCCCCGTCCACCGGGACACCCTCGGCCCGCAGCCGCCGGGCATGCTCGGCCTCGTGGCCGGGGACGAGCCGGCCCGAGGCGGTCACCACCCGCCACCACGGGAGGTCGTCTCCGCTGGTCGCGAGCAGGTGGCCGACCGCTCGCGCCGCCCCCGGGAACCCCGCCTCGGCGGCCACCTCGCCGTAGGTGACCACGTCCCCCGGGCCGAGCGAGTGGAGAACGACCAGCACGGCCTGCTCGAATCGGCTCATGACCAGCACCGTAGATGGCCCGGCCGGCGTCGCCGGGCGCGTGGCCGTGATCACCGGGGCCAGCCGGGGGCTGGGGGCGGGGCTGGCGGCCCGCTGGGCGCAGGCCGGCCTGCGCCTCGGCCTGGCCGCCCGCACCGAGCCTGCCGCGCCCGACGGCGCGGAGTCCGTCACCGCCTCGGTGGACGTGACCGACGCCGAGGCGGTCGAGCTGTTCTGCGCTGCGGTCGCGGCGCGCTTCGGGCGCATCGACCTGTGGGTGAACAACGCCGGGCTGCTGGAGCCGATCGCTCCGCTGCGGGACGCCGATCCCGCGGCGCTGCGGGCCAACATCGAGGTCAACGTGCTCGGCGTCCTGTTCGGCTCGGCGTCCTTCGCCCGCCACGTGCGCAGTCGCGAGGGCGGCGGCGTGCTGGTCAACGTCACCAGCGGCGCGGCGATCTCGCCCTACGCGGGCTGGTCGGCCTACTGCGGGTCCAAGGCGGCGGTGGACCAGATCACCCGGGTGGTGGCCCAGGAGGAGATCGAGGCCGGCCTGCGGGCCTACGCGGTCGGCCCCGGGATCGTGGACACGGCGATGCAGGAGCTCATCCGGGCCACGCCCGAGGAGCGCTTCCCCGCGGTGGAGCGGTTCCGCGGCATCGCCCGGGACGGGGCGTTCAACAGCCCGGCGTGGGTGGCCGACCACATCCTGGGCCTGCTGGCGTACCCACCCACCGACTTCGACCTCGTCGTCCTGCGGGTGCCGGACCAACCCCGCGGCTGAGTCGAGCTGTCCCGGGCTACGGTCCGGCCATGAGGACTCTGACCCCGGACGAGCTGGCCGCCCACACCGCGGCGATCGCCGAGCAGGGCTACACGGTGGTCCCCGACGCCATCGAGCCGGACCTGGTGGACGAGCTGAGCGGGGTGCTGGTCCGCCGGGAGCAGGAGCTCGGCATCGTCCCCGCCGCCAACGACTTCGAAGGCACCCGCACGGTGCGGATCTACAACCTGCTGGTCCACGGCGACGTCTTCGCCCGGGTGCCGGTCCATCCCAATGTGCTGCCGGTGGTGGAGTCGGTGCTGGACGACGGGTGCCTGCTGTCGTCGCTGTCCTCCATCGCCATCGGGCCCGACGAGTCGGCCCAGCCCATCCACTCCGACGACCAGCTCATCCCCATCCCCAAGCCCCACCCGCCGGTGGTGTGCAACACCATGTGGGCGCTCACCGACTTCACCGAGGCCAACGGCGCCACCCGGCTGGTCCCCGGCACCCACCTGCAGGACTCACCCGACTTCGGGTACCCCTACGACTCGATCCCGGCGGAGATGGCCAAGGGCAGCGTGCTGGTCTGGAACGGCAGCCTGTGGCACGGCGGCGGCGCCAACACCACCGGCGAGCGCCGGGTGGGGATTGCCTGCAACTACTGTGCCGGCTACATCCGCCAGCAGGAGAACCAGCAGCTGGGCGTACCCCGCGAGGTGGCCGCCGGCTTCGACGACCGCCTGGCCCGGCTGTGCGGCTACGGCATCTACCACGGGCTGATGGGCCACATCGACAAGCACGACCCGATCGACCTGCTGCGGGGAGGCAGTACCGGCGGGATGGTCTTC
>DASRJN010000428.1:0-3013 GCA_035649455.1 Acidimicrobiales bacterium | reverse complement strand
GAGGGGGGCCTGATGACCGACCTGAGCCTGATGAGCGGCGAGCCGGATCCCGAGCTGACCGCCCACCCCCAGCCGGCGTTCAAGTTGCTGCGCGACGCGGGGCCGGCGGTCGACATGGGCGAGGGCAGCATGGTGATCGTGGGTGGGGATGCCGAGGTGCGGCACGTGCTTACCCACCCGGAGATCTTCTCGTCCGGGATCGACGCGGTGGCCATCGGGCAGGTGCGGCCGCTCATCCCGCTGCAGATCGACCCGCCGCACCACCGCAACTACCGCAAGCTGCTCGACCCCATCTTCGCCCCTCGGCAGGTGGCTCTCCTGGAGGACAGGACCCGGGCGCTGGTGCGGGACCTGGTGGCCGCAGTGGTCGACGAGCACGCCTGCAACTTCCACACCGCCATCGCCGAGCCCCTGCCCACCACCGTGTTCCTGCAGCTCCTGGGGCTGCCGGTGGAGCGGGCGCGGGAGTTCATCGACCTCAAGGACGGGATCATCCGCCCACCCGTGAAGACCAACGAGGAGCGGGTCGAGTACACCGCCCGGGTGGGGCAGAAGATCTACGCCGTGCTGCAGGAGGCCATCGACCAGCGCCTGGAGCAGCGCTCGGACGACTTCCTGTCCATGTTCCTCGACGCCGAGGTCGAGGGCCACCGCCTCACGGTCGAGGACGTGCAGGACATCGGCTACCTGTTCTTCCTGGCCGGCCTCGACACCGTGACCGCCTCGCTCGACTGCATGCTGAGCTACCTCGCCCAGCACCCGGACCAGCGCCGGCGGCTGGTGGAGGACCCCTCGGTCATCCCCCATGCGGTGGAGGAGATGCTGCGCTGGGAGACGCCGGTGCAGGGCGTGGTGCGCATCACCACCCAGGACACCGAGATCGGCGGCTGCCCGGTGGGCGAGGGCCGGGTGGTCAGCGTGGTGCTGGGCTCGGCCAACACCGACGAGCGGGCCTGGCCCGACGTCGACGAGATCGACTTCGACCGCGAGGGCAACCGCCACATCGCCTTCGGCGGCGGCGCCCACCGCTGCCTGGGGTCGCACCTGGCCCGCATGGAGCTGAAGGTGGCGCTGGAGGAGTGGCACGCGGCCGTGCCGGAGTACCACCTGCGCGACGGGATCGTGCTGCGCTATTCCCAAGGCCTGCGGGCCGTAGAGAACCTGGAGCTGGTCTGGTGAGCACCCCCCCTGGTGAGCGACGCCTGCTGATCGACGGCAAGCTGGTGGAGGCGAGTGGCGGCGCCACCTTCGACAACGTGAACCCCGCCACCGAAGAGGTGCTGGGACCGGTGGCGGACGGCACCGCCGCCGACATGGAGGCCGCGGTCGACGCCGCCCGGCGGGCCTTCGACACCACCGACTGGGGCCGGGATCACAAGTTCCGCCAGCACTGCCTGCACCAGCTGCAGGCAGCCCTCGAGGCCGAACGGGAGGCGTTGCGGGCCGAGCTGGTGGCCGAGGTCGGTTGCCCGGTGATCGTCACCTACGGGCCCCAGCTCGACGCGCCGCTGCGCGAGGCGCTCACCTGGCCGGCCGACATGATCGACGAGTTCGCCTGGCGCCGCGACCTCGGCCTCAAGGACGCCTTCGGCATGGGCGAGGCCCGGCGCGAGGTGTGGAAGGAGCCCGTCGGGGTGGTCGGGGTGATCGTGCCCTGGAACTATCCGGTGGAGATCACGCTCAACAAGCTCGGGCCGGTGCTGGCCATGGGCAACGCCTGCGTGCTCAAGCCCGCCCCGGACACGCCGTGGAACGCCACGCGGATCGGGCGCCTGGTGGCCGAGCAGACCGACATCCCGCCCGGCGTGGTCAACGTCGTGGCATCGAGCGACCACCTGGTGGGCGAGGTGCTGAGCACCTCGCCGCTGGTGGACATGGTGGCGTTCACCGGCTCGACGGCCACCGGGCGGCGGATCATGGAGGCGGCCTCGGCCAGCCTCAAGCCGGTGTTCCTGGAGCTCGGCGGCAAGTCGGTCCACCTGGTGCTGGACGACGCCGACCTGGCGGCCACCATCCCGGGCTCGGCCGCGTCGATCTGCTTCCACGCCGGGCAGGGCTGCGCCATGAGCACGCGGCTGCTGGTGCCCCGGTCCCGCTACGACGAGGCCGTGGACATGGCGGTGGCCGGCATCGCGGGCGTGACCTACGGCGACCCCGCCGATCCGAGCAACCTCATGGGCCCGGTCGTCTCGGCCCGCCAGCGGGAGCGGGTGCTGGGCTACATCGAGCAGGGCAAGGCCGAAGGCGCCCGCCTGGTGGCCGGCGGCGGCCGGCCCGCCCAGCTCGACCGCGGCTGGTTCGTCGAGCCCACGCTGTTCGTCGACGTCGACAACTCCATGACCATCGCCCGCGAGGAGATCTTCGGGCCGGTGCTGGTCATGATCCCGTACGAGGACGACGACGACGCCGTGCGCATCGCCAACGACAGCCCGTACGGCCTGTCGGGGCAGATCACGTCGGGCGACCTGGACCGGGCCAAGCGCGTGGCCGGCCGCATCCGCACCGGCACCCTCGCCCTCAATGGCGGCGTCTGGTACGGCGCCGACGCGCCCTTCGGCGGCTACAAGCAGTCGGGCATCGGCCGCCAGTGCGGGATCGAGGGCCTGGAGATCTTCACCGAGACCAAGACCGTCGGCTTTCCGGCGGCCTGAGGGGAGCAGCACGTGGCGGGACCGCTCGACGGCATCCGGATCATCGAGGTCGCCAGTTGGATGTTCGTCCCCTCCGGGGGATCGGTGCTCGTGGACTGGGGGGCCGATGTCATCAAGATCGAGCACCCGGTCACCGGCGACCCCCAGCGGGGGCTGATCACCTCGGGCCTGGTGCCGTTCGGCGCCGGCGGCGTGAACTTCATGATCGAGCAGCCCAACCGGGGCAAGCGCTCGGTGGGCCTCGACCTGTCCCATCCCGACGGCCGGGAGGCGCTGCTGCGCCTGGTGGAGACGGCCGACGTCTTCCTCACCAACTTCATGCCCCCGGTGCGCCGCAAGCTGCGCATCGACACCGAGGACCT
>DASRJN010000427.1:0-9115 GCA_035649455.1 Acidimicrobiales bacterium | reverse complement strand
CCCGAACGCCAGCGCATGGCGCTCGTCCTGCGGTTCTACGAGGACCTGTCCGAGGCGGAGATCGCACGGCTGCTCGAGTGCCGCCCCGGCACCGTGAAGTCGTTGATCCATCGGGGCCTCGCCAAGGTACGAAAGGACGTCATCCGATGAGCCGCTCCCCCGACTACGACATCGAGGCGGCCGACCTGGTCGCCCGCACCCTCCGGGGCGTGGCGGCCGACACGGATGGGGCCGGCCGCGACGAAGTGGCCGTCCCCATCGCCGGCCTGCCCGCGCCGGTCGATCTCGCCACGCGGGGCTCCCGCCGGCTGCGCCGGACGGTGTTGGCGAGCGCGGCCGCCGCCGCCGTCCTGGTGGCCGGCGTGGCGTGGGTCGGGCACGACCCCTCCCGCCCGTCGAACACCTCGGCCTTCGGCGCCCCCGTCGATGGCACCGGCCTGGCCCCCACCGAGATCGTGCCGGACCACATCCCCGACGGCCTGGAGCCCTTGCCCGGCCTGCACATGGACCAGGGCGTGCTCTACCACACCCAGGCCTTCCTGCTGGAACCGCCGGAGGGCGGCCGGCTCCTCACCGTCGTGGTCACTCCGCCCGATGGGGCCTTGCCGACGGCGGACGACCTCAACCACATGGCGGACGCCCTGTCGACGATGACCGGCACCGAGAGCGGCCGGGGCCACCTCACCGCCGCGCCCAACGGCGAGCCGGTCGGCTACATCACCCTGCCGATCGGCGACGTCGGTGAGAACGTGGTGGCCATGGTCCACGACGAGCTGGTCGCCGAGGGCATCGGCGTGGAGCGGTTCGCCGTCGACTCCGGCTGGGTCGTGTGGGACGTCGACGTCAGCTGGGTGCCGGGCGTGGCCCCCACCGTCGGGCGGCGCTACTCCGACGTCGGGAGGAACCTGGACGTCTATGCAGCGTTCGGGGACATCGCCAGCGCCCGGGACACGGTGCCGCTGATGCACGACGCCACGCCCTACCCGGTCGAGGGGAACATGGGCTGGCAGACGACGACCGCCGAGGGCGACACCGTGGTCGTGTGGCAGGCGGCACCGGGCACGATCGCGGCCGTGGTGGCCGGCGAGGCCGTGGCCGACCAGGTCCCGGCGGTGATCGAGTCGATGCCTGTTCCCAGGCCTACGCCCGGGGACCACCCCGACTGGCATCTGGTGGGCCGCTCCGAGGACGGCGACGTTCCCTGGGTCGTCGAGGCCGGTCAGTTCCTCCCCGGGATCGCCGAGCGGCCGTGCATGAACCTGTGGGTGGCCGGTCAGGTGACCATCGGCTCGTGCGGCCTGGCGCAGATGCCGACCAGCTACAGCGACCAGTTCTCGTCCGTGACCCAGGTCGACGACGACGTGTCGGTGGTGTTCGGGCTGTTCGCACCGGCGGTCGCCTCGGTGGCGACCGATGCCCCCGGCGCCGAGCACGCCACGGTCGAGGCCCAGCCGTTCGACCCCGGCGATCCGATGAGCCTGCGCTACGCGGTGATGATCGTGCACGGCGGGAAGGAGCAGCCCCAGACGTTCCGGTTCCTCGACGCCCAGGGCGAGGTCCTCGACACCCGGGCCTTGAACCTCAACGAGGTCGGCGGCTGATGCCACGGGGGAGGGCGGCCGGGTCGATTGCCCTGCTCCGGCCCGGTCGCCCTACCCTCGCACGCCGTGATCCGCCTCGACGCCGCCACCGTCCTGCTGCAATGGGCGGTCGGCGGCCTCTTCTTCCTGTGGATCACCACCCGGGCCCGGGAGGTGGGGATCGGCTACGGCTGGCTGGTCCGGGGCACCTACATCGTGATGGCGCTCGGGTCGTTCGCGCTCGGCCTGTGGATCGACCCGGTGCCGGTGAGGGAGGCGTCCTCGCTGGCAGTGGCGGGGGCCGCGACGGTGGCGCTGGTGGTGTCGGTGCAGCGGCGCAAGGCGGGCGTGGCGGGACAGCGGGCGCTGGCCGAACGCCGTTCGGCCCGGGTGGCGGCCATGACCGGCATCGAGCGGGAGCCCGAAGCCGCCGACCGCACGGTGGCCGAGTTCCCGCCCGTCCTCGACCTGGTGGCGCCGCTGGTGGGCATCCCGGGCCTGGTGGCGGCGGGCATCGCCGCCGGCGACCCCGCGCTGCTGTCGGTGCTGCGCACCCTGGCCGGCGCCGCCTTCCTCGGCTCGATCTCCGACGGCATGCTGCTCGGCCACTGGTACCTGGTGCAGCCGGGCCTGGCCCGCCGCCCGCTGCTGGAGATGGTGCGCTGGACCGCCATCGTGTGGCCCTTCGAGGTGGCGCTGCTGCTGTGGCCGGTGGGGATGGTGTCGGTGCTCAACGGCAGCATCGACGATGGCTACGGCGGCACCTTCGGCTGGTTCTGGGTGGCCTGCGCGGTGACCACCATCGTGCTGCTGGGCGTGACCCGGGCCGCGCTGCGGGAGCGCTACTACTCGGCGGTGATGGCGGCCACCGGCCTGCTCTACCTCGCCATCCTCACCGCCTTCGGCACCGACCTGGTGGCCCGGGCGGTGCTGGCCTAGCGCTCGCGCTGGTGGCGGGCCCGGCCGCCCAGCTTGACCAGGACGGCGATACCGAAGGCGATCAACCCGCAGGGCAGGAGCACGCGGGCGCTCTCGACCAGCTCGCCGCCCGCCAGCGCGATCAGACCCGCGGCCAGGGCCAGGCTGCCGAGCACGAAGGTCACGGGATCGAACGGGTGCTTATCCACGGACCACCTCCACGTCGCCGAGACCCATCGTCAGGTCGAGGTGCAGGCGGGGACCGCCCGGATCGCCTGGGAGCGAGAACGTGCGGTCCACGTCGACCCCGCTCTCGTGGCTGCTGGCGGGCGGGCCGGGCCAGTCGAGGTCGCCGGCGCGCAGCGTGGCCTCCGCGGTGACGCTGGCGTCCCGGGGGACGATGACCTGCAGCTCCCCTATGCCCACGGACACCTCGACGTCCTGCGTGGTGCCGGACTGGGCCGGGATCCCGGTGAGGTCGACGGTCAGGCCGCCGATCAGGAGCTGCTGGTGGTCCTCGGCCTCCTCGGACGTGGTGACCAGCACGGTGCGGTCGCCGATGCCGGCGTTGAGCGGCACGGGCACGGCCTCGTCCGTCACCAGGAGCAGAGCCAGCAGGACGGCCACTCCGACGAGACCCGAGGCCCGTCCCCACCAGGTGGCCACCACCAGCGTCACGCCCACCAGCACCAGGCCGACGGCCATCGCGCCCCGCCAGCCGACGTCGACCGCGCCCAGCGAGTCCAGCAGCCACAGGAACCCACCGCCGACCAGCAGGACCGCGGTGACGATGGGGGCGAACGCGGGCGAAGGCGGGGGAGGCGCCGGGGCCGGCGGGGCTGACGATGTCGTCGTGGGCACCGAGTACCACTCGTCCACCGGCTCGGTCAGGTCGTAGAGCGGCTCGGTCAGCGCGTCGCCTGGTGAGGCCCCGGGCGACCAGGACGAACCCGGGGGAGAGGGCTCGTCTGGTGGCCCGGTGCCTTCGTACTCAGCAGTTACATCAGACGGTGGTGAGTCCACTACGTCACCCGAAATAGTAGTGCCATGACCACCCCAAGCGGTGAAATGTTGCAATCCGGTGGCGCGATCGCGGGTGACGAGCCAGACCCCGAGGCCGACCAGCGCGAGCGCGGCGGGGACGGGATGGAGCCACCAGGCGTCGCCGAGCAGGGCGATCGCCACCACGACGGCAGCCACCACGACGGCGGGATGGGCGTGCGCGAGGGGCCCGTCGTACTCGGAGCGCATCCGGGGCTCGCCGGCCGCGCGCTCGGGCACCAGGAACAGGGCGACGAGATAGGCGACGATGGTCCACGGCGTGATCAGGGTGAGCACCACGGTGGCGACCCGGACGAGCGTCACGTCCAGGCCGAGGGCGTCGGCGACGCCGCTGCACACGCCGCCCACCATGCGGTCCTCGGGCTCGCGTACCAGGCGCCGGCCCGAGCCGGTCCCCGGGGGTCGCGGGGGAGAATCGGTCATGCCGCCATGATGAGGTCGGCCGGTGCCTTTCACCATCAGGGATGCCCCTGAGGGCTCCCCCGAGGCGCTTCGGGCCTCGGGGCTGCATCATGGGGTCGGACACATGAGCACGACCCGACGACCTCCGCTTGCCGGCCTGCCCGCCGGACTGGCTCGTGACCGTGACGACGGCCTCGTCGCCGGGGTGTGCGCGGGCGTGGCCCGCTGGATCGGCGTCGACCCGCTGGTGGTGCGGGTGGCGACGGTGATCCTGGCCCTCGCCAACGGCGTCGGGGTGGTTGCCTACGTGGTGGCCTGGGTGCTGCTGCCGGGCGAGCTGCCCGGGGACGCCACCGACGCCGAGCCCGAGGCCGCTCGGGAGCGGGCGGGCGAGCTGGCGCTCGGCGTGGGCTGCATCACGTTCGGGATGCTGCTGCTGGTGCGCTGGTCGGCGCCCTTCTTCCCCGACACGCTGGTGTGGCCGGCCGCCATCGCCGGGCTGGGGATCGGCCTGGCCCTGGCCCGGGCCGGGGACGGTGAGCACACCCGCTGGCGGGCCCTGGCCGGCCGGCTCCCGGGCAACCCGGTCTCCGCCCTGCGGGCCGGGTGGGTCGCGTGGCTGCGGATCGTGGCCGGGGCCGCCCTGCTGGTCGTGGGGCTCGGCACGTTCCTGGCCACGAACGGCGCCCTGGCGTCGCTGGGGGTCATCGGGGTGTCCGTCCTGGCCACCGCGGTGGGCGGTGCGCTGCTGCTGGGACCGTGGATCGCCCGGTTGGCGGCCCAGCTGGGCCGGGAGCGGCGCGAGCGGATCCGCACCGAGGAGCGGGCCGACATGGCTGCGCACCTGCACGACTCGGTGCTACAGACCTTGGCGCTGATTCAGCGGCACGCCGACAGCCCGCAGGAGGCGCGCAGCCTGGCCCGGCGCCAGGAGCGTGAGCTGCGGGCCTGGCTCTACGACGACCGCCGCCCGCCGGGTGGCGACGGGGTCCCGGTCACGCTGGCCGCTGCGCTCGACCGGCTGGCCGACGAGGTCGAGGCCGACCACCAGGGCATCGAGGTCGAGGTCGTGGTGGTGGGCGACTGCCCGCTCGACCCCGGGGTCGAGGCCCTGGTCAAGGCGGCCCGGGAGGCAGTGGTGAACGCGGTCAAGCACAGCGGCCGCCGCGACGTGTCGGTCTACGCCGAGGTGACCGGCGGCCGCGTGGAGGCCTTCGTCCGGGACCGGGGCCAGGGCTTCGACCCGGCCACCGTCGACGGCGACCGCCACGGCATCTCCCGCTCGATCGTCAGCCGCATGGCCCGCCACGGCGGCCGCGCCGCCGTCCACAGCGCCCCCGGCGACGGCACCGAGATCAGCCTCACCGTCACCTGCGCCCCCGAGCCGGCGCCATGACCCGGACCGTCACGCTCCACCCCTGCCCCCGCGGCGAGGCCATCGGGCTGGAGTTGGCTGTGTCGGGGTGGTCGGAGCCGGTGTCGTGACCCGGACCGTCACGCTCCGCCCCCGCGCCCCGCGCCCCGCGGCGTGGGCGTCGGGTCGGGCTGGAGTTGGCTGTGTCGGCGGCGGTCGGAGCCGGTGTCGTGATCTGGACCGTCACGCTCCGCCCCCGCGCCCCGCGGCGAGGGCGTCGGGTCGGGCTGGGGTTGGCGGTGGCGGGGTGGTAGGAGATGGCGTCGTGACCCCCACCGTCGCCCTCCACTGCGCGCCCCGTGGCGAGGCCATCGGGCTGGGGCTGGTCGTGTCGGGGCGGTCGGAGCCGGTGTCGTGACCCGGGTGTTCCTCGTGGACGACCACCGGTTGTTCTTGTCGGGCGTTCGGGCCGAGCTGGCGGGGCGGGTCGACATCGTGGGGGAGGCCACCGACGTCGAGACGGCGGTGGAGGGCATCCGCCGGACGGATCCTGACGTCGTGCTGCTCGACGTGCACCTCCCGGGCGGGGGCGGTCGGGCGGTCATCGAGACGGTGCGGCCGACCCACCCTGGCGTGGTGTTCCTGGCCCTGTCGGTGAGCGACGCGGCCGAGGACGTCATCGCCGTCATCCGGGCCGGGGCCCGCGGCTATGTGACCAAGACCATCGGCGCCGACGACCTGGCGGCGGCGGTCGAGCGGGTGAGGGACGGCGATGCGGTGTTCTCGCCCCGGCTGGCCGGCTTCGTGCTCGACGCCTTCGCCGGCGACCTGCCCGCGGGGGCGGCGCTCGACCCCGAGCTCGACCAGATCACGCCCCGGGAGCGGGAGGTCCTGCGCCTGCTCGCCCGGGGCTACACCTACAAGGAGATCGCCCGGCGGCTCGAGGTCTCCATCAAGACCGTCGAGACGCACGTGTCCTCGGTGCTCCGCAAGCTCCAGCTGTCGTCGCGCCACGAGCTGACCCGCTGGGCCACCGATCGCCGGCTGATCTGACGCCGCGGCTAGCGTGCCCCGCCCATGGGGGACACGGGCGAGGGCGAGGGCAGCCACGAGGCCGCGGACGCGGCGGCGGCCGAACCAGCGGGCGACGCCGGCGGGTGGCGCCGGCCGGTACGGCCCGTCGCGCTCGTGGCCGGGATGATCGCCGGCGTGGTGATCCTCGGCGCGGTGGCGCTCGCCGCCCGGGGCGGCGATCCGAGCCCGTCGCCCGACGCCAGCACCGAGGTTGCGCTGTCCGAGCGGTCGACGTCGACCACGACCGAGCCGGTCGAGACCACCGCGACCAGCACGACGGTCGCCCCGACGACCACGGCAGCGGCGGTCAGCGAGTCCATCCCCACCACCGCCGGGCCGGCTCCGCCCCGGAGCGTCCCGCCCGCGACGCAAGCTCCATCGCCGCGGCACGCCACCTGCAACCCTCTCTGGCCGCCGGGGACGGGGCCGATGCCCACCGTGTTTGCACCGCCCGACAAGTTCGTGGCCTTCGCCCCGCCCGCGGCGAGCTGCGTGAACGAGGCCGACGGCTGCCTGGTGGCGGTGACGCTCCGCTGGTCGGACGGCTACACCGAGGTCGGCAGCGCGGTTCTGGCCGAGCCGGGTCAGTACACGGTCAACGGCGACCGCGGCACGACCTGGAACTTCACGGTCACCAACGACCGGGTGTGCGTGTCCAACGGCGGGAACTGGTCCAACGTCTGGCCGCCGGGCACCTAGCCCTCACCCTCCTCCGTGGGGGCGGTGGCGGAGCAAGGTGCGTTCGGCGCCGGGGCCGACGGTTGGGTTGGGGCCGGGCTCGGCTCCGGCGCCGAACATTCTGCCGCCCGCTGGGCGACCGTCGTGGTCACGAAGTCGAGCATGGTGGGGGACCAGCCGACCGACGCGGGCGGGATCGAGCTGCTGGTGTCGCCGGCCGGCGACGTGGTGGTGGGCGCCGACGGATCGGTGGCGGGCGGGGCCGTCGTGCCCGGACCGCCGGGCTCGGTGGTCGGCGTGGGCGGCGCCGTCGTAGGGGTGGGAGGCACGGTGGTCGTGGGGCCGCTCGGCCGTGTGGTCGTCGTCGGTGGGACGGTGGTGGTCGGGGCCGGCGGGGCCGTCGTGGTGGTCGGGGGCGGCGGAGCTGGGCTCTCGGTCGTCGGCGGAGCGGGGCTCGCCGTCGTGGGCGGAGGGGCGGGCTGGGTCGTAGCGGTGGGGGCGGGTTGCGGGGCGGGCCGCCGGCCGGGCGACGGCGCGGGCCCGGGATCGTCCGGGTCGTACGGGGCGTAGTCGCCCTCGGAGTACGGCGAGGGATCGACGTCTTCGAAGTTCTCGAACATCACCGCGTCCATGGGCGTCTCGGGCAGGCCGGCGGGGTCGACCCCGGGCCCGATCTCGCCGCGGTCGTACGCCGACGCGAGCTCCAGCACCACCCGGACGTACTCGTCGGTGTGGTTGTAGCGGCGGACGGCCCGGGCCAACTGGCCGGGCTTCGTCAGGTCGACGTCGCCGTTGCAGAGGTAGAGGCCGGCGCCCGCGGCGGCGTCGTAGATGTTGTTGGGATCGGCGCGGTCGTCGCCGCTGTTGTCGATCCCGATGGCATCCCACGTCGAAGGGATGATCTGCATGGGCCCGACGGCGCGGTCGTAGATGTCGTCTCCGTCGAGATCCCCGAAGTCCGTGTCACGCACCAGGGCGAGGCCGGGGCGGCCGTCGAGCGGGATGCCGCGGATGGGCTTGGTGCCGTAGCCGTCGATGCGCAGCATGGCTCCGCCGAAGCGGCCGTGGTCCGACTCGACGCGGCCGATGGCGGCCAGCACCGACCAAGGCAGACCGCAGTCGGCGTACTCGCTGTCGGCCACGTCGGCGCCGTCGACGTACGCCTCGAGGGCGACCTCGGGGATGCCGCTCTGGCCGAGGGTGTCGGTGATCTCGTCGTCGGAGAAGAACTCGGGGTCGGGGGCGAAGCCGGCGTCGACCACCTCGTCAGGCGAGGGCTCGTCGATGTTGATCTCGTCGAAGTCGACGTTGCCGGCCTCGCTGCCGAGCGCCTCGCCCAGGCTCCAGCCGTTGCCTGACATGGCGCTGCGGGTGACATCGGCGCCCAGCGGCACGACCACCGTGAGCACGGCCAGGACGAGCACCGCTCGCCGCCAGCGCCGGCGCAGCCACCCCCGCAAGCGCGCCGCGCGCTCCCTCAGCCCGTTGTGCCCTCTAGCGTGCATCGTGGTTGCTCCCTCGGCAGGTCCACCAGCACATTCGGTACGGTTCCGAGGGGTGGATGAGGCCGGTGAGGGGGGCTCGCAGGCACGCTGAGTGGCCGCCGCCGCGGTCGTCAGACCCGCAATTGACACGAGTCCAGGCGTTCCCTTAGCGTCCCGCTAGATGTGACGGCCGTCACCAATTGGTGTCATCCGCGACCGCGGTGACGCTGACCAGGAGGAACTACGTGGCTTCGACAGCAAAGCGTGGGAGCTGGTACCGGCGGGTAGCAGCAGTGATGGCGTTGGCCCTCCTGGCCACCGCCTGTGGCGGGGGCGGAGACGACTCCGGCGGCGGCGGTGACAGCGCCGGCGGCGCCGAGGGCACGCCGACGCCGGGAGGCAAGCTCACCTACGGCCTCGAGGCCGAGACCGCCGACGGCTGGTGCCTCCCCGAGGCCCAGCTCGCCATCTCCGGCATCATGGTCGCCCGCACCGTCTACGACACGCTGACCCGGCCCAACGCCGAGGGCAAGTACGAGCCCTGGCTGGCCGAGTCGGTCGAG
>DASRJN010000426.1:0-3912 GCA_035649455.1 Acidimicrobiales bacterium | reverse complement strand
GCGCGGGTGCAGCGCTCGCCGTTGATCATGAACGTGGCCGTGCCGTCGGCCCAGCACTCGAAGATGTTGGGGCAGCCGGCCTCCTCGCACACGGTGACCAGGCCCAGGTCGCGCATGGTGTGCTTGAGCCGCAGGTAGCCGGGCGCGGTGCGGAACGTCGAGCGCAGCCAGGCCGGCTTGCGGGTGGAGATCTGCAAGCCCTCGGTCACGCCCGCCTCGCTCAACCGGGACTGGAGCCGGACCGGCACCGTCTCGCCCGGGCCTTCGCCCCGGCTGAAGGCGGAGAGGTCCTCGGGCCGGTGCCGCCACACGACATCGCGGCGGTCGGCCTCTCCCCCGCCCCACAGGACCGCGGCTCGGGCGGCGACCGCGTCGGCCATGTCCTGCATGCTGACGTCGAGGCCCTCGTCGGCCAGCGAGGTCACCCGCTTGTCGGGGATGCCGCAGGGGACGATGTAGCCCCAGTAGCGCATGTCGGGCGCCACGTTGAGGGCGAAGCCGTGCATCGACCGGCCCCGGGTCAGGCGTACGCCGATGGCGGCGATCTTGCGGGGGTCGTCGCTCTCGGGGTCGACCCAGACGCCCGGGTAGTCCCGCAACCGGCCGGCCCCGGGCAGGCCCACGTCGGCCAGCGCGTCGATCAGCAGCTGCTCGACCGAGCGCACATAGGCCACGGTGTCGGCGAGGCCATGGCGCCCGCTGCCCCGCTTGGGCGGCAGCGACACGATCGGATAGCCGGTGAGCTGGCCCGGACCGTGGTAGGTGACGTCGCCGCCCCGGTCCGTGCGCACCAGGTCGGCTCCCACCTCGGCCGGCGGGACCAGCACGTGGCGCAGGTCGGCCCGCACCCCCAGCGTGTACACGTGGGGGTGCTCGAGCAGGAGCAGGTGATCGTCGGGCGAGTGCTGATGCAGCCCGCGCTGCAGCGCCCACGCCTCCCGGTAGGGCACCCGGCCCAGCCAGCGGACCCGCAGCGTCATGTCAGGCCAGCTCGGCGGACCAGTCGCGGGTCTCGAGGACCTCCTTCACCTGGCGCAGGAACGCCGCGGCGTAGGCCCCGTCGAAGGCGCGATGGTCCCAGGTGATGGTGATGTTGCCGACCGAGTGGATGGCGATGCCCTCGCTGCCGTCGGGCAGGTCGATCACGACCGGCCGCCGCTTGACCCCGTCGGTGGACAGGATCGCCACCTGGGGCTGGTTGATGATCGGCAGGGTCATGGTCGTGCCGAACGGGCCGGGGTTGGTGATGGTGAACGTGCCTCCGGCGATGTCGTCGGGGCCCAGTTGCTTCGACCGGGCGCGCCCGGCCAGGTCGCTGACCTCACGGGCCAGCGCCCGGAGCCGCTTGCCGTCGGCATCGTGGATCACCGGCACCATCAGCCCTTTGAAGTCGAGGTCGACGGCGACGCCCAGGTTCACGTAGTTGTGCACGATCAGCTCGTTCTCGCCGAAGGTGGCGTTCACCTCGGGGAACTCGCGGATGGCGTCGATCACCGCCCGGCTGATGAACGGCAGGTAGGTGAGGCTGAAGCCCTCGGACGCCTTGAACGCCCCCTTCGCCGCGGCCCGGGCCCGCTCCACGCCCTCGAAGTCGACCTCGATCGAGGCGTAGACGTGGGCGGACGTGGCCAGCGAGCGGACCATGTGCTCGGCGGTCCGGCGGCGGATGTTGGTGTGGGGGATGGCCGTGTCGCGCTCGCCGGCCCGGGCCAGCGGCTGGGGCGCGGGCGCCGCCGCGGCCGGAGCCGGTGCCGCCGCGGGGGCGGCCGTGGCCGGCTGCGGCTGAGCCGGGGCGGCAGGCGCCGCGGGCGTCTTGGGCTGGTCGAGGACCGACAGCACGTCGTTGCGGGTGATGCGCCCGCCGGGGCCGGTGCCGCTGATGGTGGCCGGGTCCAGGTTGTTCTCGGCGATGAGCCGGCGGACCACGGGCGACAGCAGCAGCCCGTTCCCCGCCTGCGTCCCGGTAGGCGCGGCGGCCGGCCGGCCACCGTCGCCGGTAGGAGCCGCGGGCGCGGGGGCCGCCGGTGCGGCCGCGGCCGGAGCGGGCTCGGGGGCCGGAGCGGCAGGCTCAGCCGAAGCGGGTTCGGGCTCGGCCGGAGCCGCCTCGGCGGCCGGGGCGGGTGCCTCGGCGGGAGCGGCCTCGGGCTCGGCCGGAGCGGCCTCGGGCTCGGCGGGCGCAGCCGCGGGCTGCCCGCCCGCGTCGCCCACCCGGGCCAGGACGACGCCCACGTCGACCGTGTCGCCCTCTTGCACGAGGATCTCCGACAGCACGCCGCTGACCGGGGAGGGCACCTCGGAGTCGACCTTGTCGGTCGAGACCTCGAACAGGGGCTCGTCCTCGGCCACCTGGTCGCCGACGTTCTTGAACCACTTGGTGATCGTGCCCTCGGTGACGGTCTCGCCGAGCTGGGGCATCTGGATGTCGGCCATCAGTGGAGCCTCCGTCCCGTCAGGTCCTGCACCGTGTCGCCGAACAGCTCCGACAGCGTCGGGTGCGGCTGGATGAAGGCGGCGACCTCGTCGACCGTCGCCTCCCAGTTGACCGCCAGGTAGCCCTGGCCGAGCTGCTCGGTGACCCACGGGCCCACCATGTGCACGCCGAGGATGGTGCCGGCCTTGCCGTCGGGCGTCTTCTCGGCGATCACCTTCACCAGGCCTTCCGTGTCGCCGATGATCTTGGCCCGGCTGTTGGCCGAGTAGCGGTGCTTGGAGGCGACCACGTCGTAGCCGGCCTCCTTGGCGGACTCCTCCGAGTGGCCGGCGTAGGCCACCTCGGGCCGGCAGTAGATACCCCAGGGCACCTTGCCGTAGTCGATGGGCACCGGCTCCTCGCCCATGAGGTCGCGGATGGCAACCATGCCCTCGGCGAACCCCACGTGGGCCAGCTGGGGCGTGGCGATGCAGTCACCGATGGCCCAGACGCCGTCCTCGCCGGTGCGGCAGCGCTCGTCCACCACCACGAAGCCCCGCTCGTCGATCTGCACGCCGGTCCCGTCGAGGCCGAGGTCGGGGGTGGCCGGCGTGCGGCCCACCGACACCACGACCACGTCGCACTTGATGGGATCGCCGCCCTCGACGTTGACCACCGTGCCCCCGTCGCCCGGCTCATGGCCGGTGACCTTGACCCCCGTGCGCACCTCGATGCCCCGCTTCTTGAAGGAGCGCTCGACCACCTGGGTCACGTCCTTGTCACAGCCGGGCAGGATCTTGGGCAGCACCTCCAGCACGGTCACCTGGGTGCCCAGGTCCGACATCATCGACGCGAATTCGCAGCCGATGGCGCCGCCGCCGATGACCACGGCGGTGCCGGGCACCTCGGGCATGGACAGCACCTCGTCGGACGTCATCACGATGGTGCCGTCCACGTCGAAGCCCGGGATGCTGCGGGTCGCGGAGCCGGCGGCGATGATCACCGCGTCACCGGTCACCTCGACGGTCTCCGAGCCGTCGTTGGGCTCGATGCTGACCCGGTGGCCTGCGTGGAGGCGTCCGTAGCCGTCGTAGATCGTGACCTTGCGCCCCTTGAGCAGCGTGGAGACGCCGCCGACCAGCTCGTCGACCACCGCCTGCTTGCGCTTCTGGGTGACCGCCCAGTCGACCTGGGGCTCGCCGGCGTTGATCCCGAACGACGCCGCCTCGCTGACCGTGCGGTACACGTGGGCGGTCTCCAGCAGCTCCTTGGCCGGGATGCAGCCGACGTTGAGACAGGTGCCACCGATCCAACGCTTCTCGACCAGCGCGATGTTGAGCCCGGCGCTGGCGCCGTACAGCGCCGCGGCGTAGCCGCCGGGGCCGCCGCCGATGACGACGACGTCGTAGTTCTCGGCCGTGGGGACCACCTCCCGGGGGGTGTGATGAGGCCGTGATGCCGTTTGCGACTCTACCGGCCCACAGCTACCCGGTGGCCGGGGC
>DASRJN010000425.1:0-9357 GCA_035649455.1 Acidimicrobiales bacterium | reverse complement strand
GGCGTGCCTGATCGCCTTCCGGGTGGTGGCGGGGCCGGATCCGGGCCTCGATCTGTCCCTCGGCGAGCGCCTGCTGCTCGTGGCGGCGGGCACCGGCGGGGTGCTGGCGTTCGTGGGGATCCTGCTCGGCGCGTGCGAGCGATCCGGCTTCCGGCTGCGGCCCCGCGACCCGCGCGGCGATCCCCGGGTGGGGACGGTGCTGCGCCATTCGGGCTGGGGTGTGGTGTTGCACACCGGCGCCGGGCTGATGCTGGGCGCGGCCATCGTGGCGGGTGCCGCGGTCGAGGGCGGCGTGGTGGCCTACCAGCTCGGGTGGGTGATCTTCCTCGGGCCGTACGCCGTGCTCGCCCAGCCCATCCACACCGCCATCCTCCCCGAGCTGGTCACCGAGGCGCGGGAGCACGGCCTGGATCGGGTGGCCCGGTCGCTGCGCTGGGCGCTGGAGCGCATGGCGCTGCTGGTGGTGCCGGTGAGCGCAGGCATGGTCGCGCTGGCGCTGCCGGCCATGCGGCTGGTCCCGTTCGGCGAGGGTGACCACGGCAGCGAGCTGCTGGCTGCGGCGGTGGCCGGCCTGGCCCTGGGTCTGCTGCCGTACGGCGCCTTTCTCCTGCTGGCCCGCGGCTACTACGCGCTGGGGGACAGCCGCACGCCGGGCCTCGTGTCCCTCGGCTCGGCGGCGGCCGGCGTGGCCGTGATGGCCGCGGCCGCGTTGACGCTCGACGGCGCCGCCCGCATCGGCGCGCTGGGGCTGGGCCACTCGCTGGCCTACACCGTGGGTGTGGTGGTGCTGGGCGTGGGCCTGGTCCGGCGCACCGGGTCTTCGCTCTGGCCGGCCGCGCTGGGCCGCGTGCTCGCGGTCGGCGTGGTGGTGGGCGGGGCCGCGTGGGCCGCCAGCGGCGCGCTGCTGGGCGACGATCCGAGGCGGCTGGCCGACCTCGCGGTGGTGGTCGTGGTCGGGCTGGCCGGCGCCGGGCTGGTCCTGGCCGCCTACCACGTGCTGGGGGTGCGGCGGGCGTTGACCACCCGCGAGTCCGTGCCCGCGCCATCCGAGGCCACGTCGGCGGAGGTGGTGGTGTGAGCCCCCGCCGTCCGCTCGCCGCCGGGCTGGTGCTGCTGGCCCTGGCCGCCGCGGCCGGGTGCGGCTCGCCCCCCGCCGAGCTGGACGCCGCGCCGGTCGACCGGGTGCTGGTCGTCGCGCTGCCCGGCCTGGACTGGGACGGCGCCGAGGCGGCCGATCTGCCGAACCTCGACGAGTTCGCGGGCGAGGCCGCGGTGGCCGACATGGCCACCCGCATCGGCCGGCGCAACGCCACCAGCACCGACGCCTACCTCACGCTGGGAGCCGGCACGCGGGCGATCGCACCGACCGTGGACACCGCGGTGGCGGTCGACGCCGACGAGACCTACGGCGGCGTGCCCGCCTCCGAGCTGCTGGAGCGGCGGCTGGGTCAGGTCCCGCCCGGCATCGCTTACCTGGCCATCGGGCCCGCCATCGACGCCAACGAGCACTCGCCCTTCGGCGCCGAGGTCGGCAGCCTGGGCGACCGGCTGGCCCACGCCGGCGTGGCGCGGTCGGTCGTGGCGAACGCCGACGCCGTCGAGGGCTTCGTGAGCGACGACCCGCCGCCGGACGGGGCCTACGCCCGGGGCGCGGCCACCATGTTGATGGGCTCGGACGGCATCGTGCCCGGCGGCACCGTCTCGCGTGGCCTGCTGACCGACGACCGCGAGGCCGCGTTCGGCTGGCGCCTGGACCGCACCAAGGTGGTCGAGGCCTTCGACGACGCGTGGAACAGTCCCGGGCGCTCGGTGGTGGTGGTCGAGGCCTCGGACCTGAGCCGGGTGGCCGCCTACGGCCCGCGGGCCAACGCCCGCCAGCGGGCCGCCCTGCGGGCCCAGGCCCTCGACGACGCCGACGCCCTGCTCGGTGACCTGCTGGAGCGGGTCGACCCGGCCCACGACGCGGTGATCGTCCTGTCCCCGGTGTCGCCCAGGGTCTCGCCCGCCCTCGGGATCGTGGCTCTGCAGGCGCCCGGCATCGACGGTGGCCTGCTCCAGTCGGCCACCACCCGGCGCGACGGCTACGTGCAACTGGCGGATGTCGCCCCCACGGTGCTGGAGCTGCTGGGCGAGGACGCTCCCGACGCCATGGAGGGCCGCAGCTTCGGGGTGAGCGACCGCGACAACCAGAGCGCGGCGCGGCTCTCCGATCTGGCCTCCTCGGGCGATGCCGCCGCCTTCCGGGATGCCACCATGCTCCTGGCGGTGATCGGTGTCGTGCTGGGCCTGGCGCTGCTGGCGGTGGGCATCGCCCTGCGGTCGCACCTGAGCCCCCGGCTCAGCCGGCTGCTGGCCCCGTGCGCATACGGCGCCCTGGGGACCGTGCCCGCGTCGTTCCTGGTCGGCCAGATCGGGGCGGTGCGGGCGAGCCTGGTGCCCCAGACCGTGCTGGTCCTGCTGCTGGCGGCCGTGTTCGCGGCGCTGGCCACCGCGGTCGACCGGCGCTGGCCCGGGACCGGGGCACTGGTGGCCGTGGGCTCGATAGTGGGCCTGATCGCGCTGGACATCCTGGCGGGCGCCCCGCTGCAGCTGAACACGACGTTCGGCTACTCGGTGGCGGTGGCGGGCCGGTTCACCGGGCTGGGCAACCTCGCCTTCGCCCTGTTCGGCGCAGCCACCATCGTGCTGGCCGCGCTGATCGTCGACCGCTGGGCGCGGCGCGGCCTCCGCCCCGCGGTGGCGCTCCTCGCCGTCGTGGTCGTGGTCGAGGGCCTGCCCATGCTGGGGGCCGACGTGGGCGGCGTGCTGGCCATGGTCCCGGCCTTCGGCGTGACCGCGTTGGTCCTGGCCGGGCGGCGGGTCGGCTGGCGGCAGGTCGCGGCGTTGGTCGGCATCACCGTGGTGGTGCTGCTGCTGTTCGCGCTGGTGGACGCGGCTCGGCCCGCCGAAGTGCAGACCCACCTGGCCCGCCTCGGCGAGCACATCGTCGGCGGCCGCTGGGACACGCTGGGCAAGAGCCTGAGCCGGCGCTGGCAGGCCAGCCTGGGCGGCGCCGAGCTGGCGGCGTGGATCACCGTCGGCGGGCTGATGGCCGGCGCCCTGGCCTACGCCGCACTGGCCGCGACCGGCCGCGCCGGTCCCGGTGCCACCCGGGCCATCACCCACCAGCCGACCCTCGCCGCGGCGGCAGGTCTGGTCGTGCTGGGCACCGTCGGGCTGGTGGCCAACGACTCGTCGGTGGCCGTTCCGTTCACGATGCTGATCGTGGTGGCGCCGGTCGTCATGCTGCGGGCGCTGCGAGCATGATCCGGTCCGCCGCGCGCTGGTCCGTAGAATCTCCGGATGCCTCTGCCGCCGGGAGCCTCGTGAGCGCGCGGGCCCGCGCGCTCACCGCGGTGGTGCTGGCGTGCCTGGCCACGCTGGTGGCCGGAGCCGCACCGGCCGGGGCTCAGCCGGCCGATGCGGCGCACGGGCGGATGCTGGTCATCTCGGTGCCCGGCCTCACCTGGGCCGAGGTGCAGGACCACGCCCTGCCCGCCATCGAGGGCCTGCTGGAGGACTCGGCGCTGGCCGACATGGCGCCCCGGGGTGTGTCCCCGCGGGCCACGCCCGGCGCCGCCTACCTGACCATGTCGGCCGGCAGCCGGGCCACGTCCGATCCGCTGGTGGACGGCCAGCAGCTCGCCCTGGGCGAGCAGGCGGCCGGGTCATCGGCCGGCGACGTCTTCGAGCGGCGCACCGGGGTCGAGCCCGACGGCCGCTACGTGTCCCTGGCCTGGCCCACGCTCGAGCGGGTCAACGCCCGCCAGCCCTACGACGCCGTGCTCGGCCTGCTGACCGACACGCTGGACGACGCCGGCCTGGGCGTCGAGGCGATCGGCAACGCGGACGGCACCGACACCGTGGGCACGTCCTACGAGCGGCAGGTGGGCCTGGCCGCAGCCACCGGCGACGGCGTGATCCCGGCCGGTGAGCTGGACGCCGACCTGCTGGCTCGCGACCCCAGCCGGCCCTTCGGCCAGCGGCTCGACCTGGACCAGGTGACCCAGCGCTTCGAGCGGGCGTGGGGCGCCCCGGCGGGGCGCGACGGTGGCCTCGTGGTGGTGGAGGCCTCGGACCTGGCCCGCTCGATGCGCTACCGGGACCGGGTCGACCTGGCCCGCTACGAGGACCTGCGCGCCCAGGCCCTGGAGGACACCGACCACCTCGTGGCTCGCCTGATGGAGCGCGTCGATCCCGAGCGCGACACGGTCCTCATGGTCGCCCCCTACAACCTGCCCACCGACCGCAACCTGACGGTCGCCGCGCTGCGGGGCCCCGGGATCGAGCCCGGCTATCTGCGCTCGGCTTCGACCCAGCGGTCAGGGTTCCTGACCCTGGTGGACGTGGCGCCGACGGTGCTCGACCAGCTAGACGTGGCCCGGCCGGTGGAGATGGAGGGCCGCCCGGCCGAGGTGGTGGCGTCGGGCGCCTCCCTGAACGACCGGATCGACCGGCTGGTGACGCTCAACGAGGCGTCCCGCTTCCGCGAGCGGCTGCTGTTCCCGACCACGCTGGCCGTGGTGGTGGTGCTGGCCGCCCTGTGCGCGGCCACCGTCGTCGTGCTGGTGCGGGGCGGCCCGCCGCGGGCCCGGGCGGTGCTCGCCTTCGTGGCGCTGACCGACCTGGCGGTCCTGCCCATGTCCTACGTGGCCCGGGCCTTCCCGCTGGAGGACCTGGGTGCCGGGTTCTACTGGGCGTTCGTGGTGGCGACCGGCCTGCTGGTGGCCGCGGTCGCCACGCTGGCCGGCCGCGCTCCCCGGCGCGGGCGCCTGGCCCTCGTCGCTGTGCTCGCCCTGGTCCTGGCCGTGCCGCTGGCCGACGTGATGCTGGGCTCGCACCTGAGCCTGAGCTCGGCCTTCGGCTACTCGCCCACGGGTAACTCCCGGCTGTACGGCATCAGCAACTACGCCTTCGGCCAGGTGGCGGCCGCGTCGTGCCTCCTCGCGGCCTTCGTGGCAGGCCGCTGGCCGAGCCGCCGGGGCCGCATGGCGGCGATCGGGCTGCTGGCCGCGGTGCTCGTCGTCATCGGTATGCCGACCTGGGGCTCGGACGTGGGTGGCATCATCGCCTTCACGCCCACCATCCTCGTGTTCGCGGCCCTGGTGACCGGTTACCGCCTGCGCCTGCGCACGATCCTCATCGGGCTGGCCGTCACGGCGGTCTCGGTCACCGCCTTCGGCCTCGTCGACCTGGCCCGCCCCGAGGGCCAGCGGGCCCACCTCGGCCGCCTGTTCGAGCGGATCGGCAACGAGGGCCTCGAGCCGCTCATCTCGATCATGGAGCGCAAGCTCCTGGCCAACCTGCGCGTCACCACCACGTCGTTCTGGATCGCCGCCATCCCCGTCGCCGTCGCGTTCCTGATCTTCCTCGCCCGCTACCCGACCCGCCCCCTGGCTGAGGCCCGCGCGCGGATCCCCACCCTCCAGGCCGGCGTCACCGCGGCCATCGTGGCCGGCGTGCTGGGCAGCCTGGTCAACGACTCCGGCGCCATCGTCGGCGGCGTCACCCTCACGGTCATCGCGGTCGCCCTCGCGTGGCTCGCCCTGAAGACCGCCATGACGCCCGCCACCCCCGACGCACCTGCAGTCGCGCCCGCACACCCCGAGCCGGCCGTCTCGGACCCCGAGCCCCAGTCCGTGCCTGCCGCGTCCGGGCCGGCCGCCACCAATGGCGAGCCCCGGCCGGGCGAAACCGCACCTTCCCCTGAAGAGTCGCCGGTGCGAGCCGGGACGGATCGCACGTGAGCGACACCGTCCCCACCACCCCTTCCCCCGCCCCCGCCGTCGGGGACGCGGTGGCTGAGCCGGACGAGGCCCCGCGCTCGGCCCGGGTCCTGGTGGCGATCCTGTTCGTGCTGCTGCTGGTGCCGGGGCTGATCGGCTTCGACGCCTGGCCGCTGACCGGGTGGCGCCTGTTCAGCCTCTCCCGCGGCCCGGAGCAGACCCGCTGGGTCATCGAGGCGGTCGACGGGGCTGGCTCCCACCGGGTGGTGAGCCTGGAGGAGCTGCCGCTGCGCTACCGCCACGCCGAGTGGCCCATGTCCGAGCTGCCCGGGGCCTCGGACGCCCGCCGCGACGCGGTGTGCGAGGCGCTGCTCACCCCGGTCCGCGACATCCTGCCCGACACCCGCGAGCTGATCATCGCCCGAGACCACGCCCGCCTGGTGGAGGGCGACGACGGACACTGGACCACGACCCACGAGATCGAGCCGTTCCACTCGTGCAGCGGGGCGAGCCTGACGTGAGCCGGGCCCGCGTCCGCACCGCGCTGCACGAGGCCATGTGGGGCCCGGAGACCGGCGCCCGGCTGCTATTCGTGCACATGGCCCTGTCCGCCCTGATCGGCGTCCGGATCGTGGCCGGCTCGTACCGCCAGCTGGCGGGCACGCCCGCAGCCCTGGTCGAGCCGGTGCCCTTCCTGGCGTGGCTGGACCGCATGCCGCCGGCCGAGGTGTTCGTGGCGCTCCAGGTCATCGGCGGGCTGGCCGCCCTCGCCGCGGTGCTGCGGCGCCACCCCCGGGCCGCCTACGAGGTGGCGTGGGTGTGCTACCTGATCCTGGCGGGCCTGCGGGGCAGCCGGGGCAAGGTGTTGCACAACGATCTGCTGTTGCTGTGGGCGTCGGCTCCGTTCCTGCTGGCCCCCGTCGCGATCGACAGGCGTGATCCGGTGCCCCGCCGCCGCTACGGCTGGCCGTTGCGGGTCTCGCTGGTGATCATCGCCCTGATCTACTGCTTTGCCGGCTACCACAAGCTGCGGCGCTCGGGTCCGTCCTGGGCCTTCAGCGACAACATGCGGTACGTGTCGCTGTGGGGGCCGAGCATCGGCTCGCCGGGCTGGCCGGGCCTGGCCCGCTGGGTGGGGGAGCACGCCTGGGTGGCGCGCTCGTCGGGCGTGTTCATCCTGGGCCTCGAGCTGACGTTCCCGGTCGTGATCTTCGTGCGCAGCCTGCGGGTCTGGTACGCGCTGGCGGCGGTCTTCCTCCACATCACCACCTGGCTGCTGCTGGGGCTCGACTACTGGGCCTGGGCCATCACGGTCCCGCTGATCCTGATCGACTGGCCGGCCGCCTACGACCGCCTCCAGGCGTGGCGAGCCCGGCGGGCGCTGGCGGGCACGGTCGAACCCGCCCCCGCCGCCGCATGATCGTCGCGGCCGCCTTCGTGGCCGGCGTGCTGGTGGCCGCCGGACTTTGGGTCCTCATGGCCCCCGCGTTCAGCGGTGAGGTCTTCGCCCGCGAGAACTACCGCGGCCACATCCTGCCCACCGCCGTCGGGGTCATCGCCGCCCTGGCGGTGCTGATGGTCGACGCGGTGGTCACGCTCGCCGTGGCCGCGGGGGCAGAGCCCGACGCCGGCGCGGTGCGCGGCCTGCGCCTCGTGACCGTCGCGTCGCTGGGCTTCGCGCTGCTGGGCCTGCTGGACGACCTGGGCGGGGCGGGGGAGAGCGGAGGCTTCCGAGGCCATCTCCGGGCGCTGGCCCACGGGCGCCTGACCACCGGCGCGGCCAAGCTGTTCGGTGGCGCGGCCGTGGCCGTGGTGGTGGTGTCCGCCCGCGAGCCCGACAGCCTGGGCCGGCTGCTCGCGGACGGCGCCCTGGTGGCGCTGGCCGCCAACCTGGGCAACCTGTTCGACCGGGCTCCCGGGCGCACCACCAAGGTCACGCTGGTGGCGTTCGCGGTGCTGGTGGCGGCGGCCGGCGCCGAGCCGGTCCTGGCCGGCGTGGCCCTCGCCGTCGGAGCCGGGGCCGGCCTGCTCACCGCCGACCTGTCCGAGCGCCTGATGCTGGGCGACGCCGGCGCCAACGTGCTGGGCGCGGCCCTGGGCCTGGGCGTGGTCCTGGCCTGCTCGCCCGGAGTCCGCACCGCCGTCCTGGTGGTGGTGGCGCTGCTCAACCTGGCCAGCGAGCGGGTCTCGTTCAGCCGGGTGATCAACGCGGTGCCGCCGCTGCGCACGGCCGACCGCTGGGGCCGTCAGCCCTCCTGAGCGGGCGGCTCGACGGGCGCTTTGAGGCCGAGCCCCGACAGCAGCTGGATGACCTTGGCCTTCAGGCTCTCGTAGGACACGCCGAGCTGGTCCAGGACCTTGGCCGCGATGCCCTCCTCGATCTGGCGCAGCGCCAGCAGCTGGTGTTCGGTGCCCACGTAGTTGTGCCCGAGCTTGAGCGCCTCGCCGACCGCGTCGGCCACGGCCTGGCGGGCCCGGGGCGTGAAGGGCAGGGCGCCGGGCACTGCCGCGCCGCCGCGGGGGACGTGCTCGTCGACCAGCCGCTCGATCGCCTCGCGCTCGGCCCCGAGGGCCGCCAGGGCCTTCACCGCCAGGTTGCCGTCGCCGGCCACGAACAGGCCCAGCAGCAGGTGCTCGGTGCCGATGTAGTTGTGCCGGTGCTCCTGGGCGACCGTCTGGGCGTTCATCACCGCGGTGCGGGCGCGGTCGGTGAAGCGCTTGAGCTCACGTCCCTCCGCGATGCCTCGCAACAGCCGGTCGTCCGGCGCGGTGTGGCGCTGCTGGGCCGCTTGGCGGGTCACGCCGAGCGCCTCGCCGATCTGGGTCCACGAGCACCCCTGCCCCCGGGCCTGCTGGACGAAGTGATCGAGCAGGTCGTCGCCGAGGCGTTCGACCTGCTCCTTGAGCAGCGCCGCCGCGGTGATCCGGTCGAGCGGGGTCTCGCTGCCATCTTCGACGACATTGATGAGCTGATCGAGGCTGAACTCCTGCATGGGTGTCAATCTGACATTGACACGATCGCGCGTCAACCCGTCATTGACATTGACGAAACGTTAGGTTCGACCGCCATGGGACGAGACATGCGCGCCGCAGTGCTGGAACTCGACGGAAAGCTGGAGGTGGGCGCCGTCCAGATCGAGGATCCGAGGCCGGGTGAGGTGCTCGTCCGGGTGACCGACTGCGGCGTGTGCCACTCGGACCTGTCCGCCATCGACGGCGACCACATCGGCGCCCGGCCGGTCGTCCTGGGCCACGAGGCCGGCGGCATCGTCGAGGCCGTCGGGCCAGGCGTGACGCGGCTGCACCCGGGTGACAAGGCCGTGCTCACCCCGCTCCCGTCGTGCGGGCACTGCTACTTCTGCGTACGGAACCAGCCGACGCTGTGCGCCGAGCACTCGTCCGCCCTGGTGCTGTCGACCCGCCCCGACGGGACCAGCCCGCTGTCCCGCGACGGCCAGGTCGTCTACCGCGGCGTCGGCATGGGGGGCTGGGCCGAGTACGTGGTGCTGCCGGCCGACGGCGTCGTCAAGGTGGACGACGACGTCGACCTGGCCGAGGCCTGCGTGATCGGCTGCGCGGTGCAGACCGGCGT
>DASRJN010000424.1:0-4407 GCA_035649455.1 Acidimicrobiales bacterium | reverse complement strand
GAGCAGGGCGCGCTGATCTGCACGGCCAAGATCGTCGAGACGGTCCCGTGGATCGACGCCAAGTACTACGCCTCCACCCAGGTCATGGACGAGGCTCGCCACGTCGAGGTCTTCGCCAAGTACCTGCAGGAAAAGCAGAACGGCTACTACCCGATCAACGCGCATCTCAAGATGCTGCTCGACGACATCATCAACGACAGCCGCTGGGACATGACCTACCTGGGCATGCAGATCATGGTCGAGGGCCTGGCGCTGGCCGCCTTCGGCTTCATGCAGCAGATGACCCCGGACCCGCTGCTCAAGCAGCTGCTGCGCTACGTGATGTCGGACGAGGCCCGCCACGTGGCCTTCGGCGTGCTCTCGCTGAAGGAGTACTACGCCGAGCTCAGCCACGCCGAGCTGCGCGAGCGCCAGGAGTTCGCCTTCGAGGCCGCCATCCGCATGCGGGACCGCTTCCTCCAGCAGGAGGTGTGGGAGCGCATGGGGATCAAGCCGGCCGACATCCTGCCCCTGGTGCTCCAGGACGAGGGCCGGGGCATGTTCCAGCAGATGCTGTTCTCCAAGATCGTGCCCAACTGCAAGAAGCTGGGCCTGCTGGACGCGGGCGAGGGCTGGCTGCGCACCAAGTTCACCGAGATGGGCGTCATCCAGTTCGAGGACTGGCAGGACACCGGCGAGGAGTACGAGTCGCTCCAGGCGACCGGCTGACGAACCTCAGGTGGTCAGGCGCTCGTCGATCTGCTCGAGCAGGGCGGCCACCTCGTCGGCCTGAGCCGCGGAGTCCGGCGCGTCCTCGCCCAGCAGGATGCCGTAGTGCAGCAACACGGTGGTGTCGCCGTCGCGGTAGCCCGCGGTGGTGCCCAGCTCGCCGCCGCTGCGGACCAGGAAGGCGTCCTGGCCGGGGCCGTCCAGCGGCTCGGGTGAGCCGCCCCACTGGTTGGGATCGAGCGGGCCGCCGCCGGTGAACACCGACAGCTGGAGCTGGTAGAGCGTCGGCGCGTCCTCATCGCCGACCTCGGCCTCCCACAGGCAGTTGGCCGCCACCGCGTCCGACCCCGCCTCGCCCGGCACCACTTCGGCCGGGTGGCCGAACAGGTCGGAAACCTCGTCGGTGGTCAGCAGATCGCAGGCCGGGCTGGTGGTGGCGGTCTCGGCGGTGGCGGTGGTGTCCCCCTGGGCCGTGTCGCGCTCCCCGGCGTCGTCCCCGCCCCCGCAGGCCAGTGCCGCGGCCAGCAAGATCGCCAGCGCCCCCCTCGTGTGCATGGACCGCACAATGGCACCTTCGTCAGCGCAGGGCGAAGCCGACGACGCCTTCCAGCTCGGCAAGCGCGGCGCCGGGGTCCACGACCTTGATAGTGGTCATGCCCAGGGCTCGGGCGGGCTTGAGGTTGACCCCCAGGTCGTCGAGGAACACGGCCTCGGGCGGCTCGATCCCCAGCTCGTCGCACACCAGCCGGTAGATCGCGGGGTCGGGCTTGCGCAGGCCCACCCGGCTCGACTCCACGATCACGTCGACGTGGGCGGCGAGGCCGTTCCACGGACCGCCCCCCGAGTCGGCGACACCGAAGTTGTTGGTGAGGAAGGCGGTCTTCAGCCGCTCGTGGCAGCGGCGCACGGCCTCGACCATGGCGGGGCGCAACTCGCCGCTGAGCAGGGCCAGCACGGCCAAGCCGTCGATCGAGTGCCCGGCCGCGGCCGCCTCGGCCTCGTAGAGCCCGGCGAAGGTGGGCAGGTCCACCTCGCTGCGCTCGAGCCGCGCCCAAGCATTCTTGTCGGAGTCGGTGGCGTTGAGCCCCCGGAGCAGGCCGTCGGGCAGGCCGTTGTCCGCCTCGTAGCGGGCGAAGGCCTCGAACGGGCTGGTGGTGATGACGCCCCCGACGTCGAAGATGACGGCGCGGATGGTCATCTCAGCCGGCCAGGAGGTCCCGGGCGAGGGCCTCCCACAGCTCGGTCGACAACCGCAGCGACTCGACGTCGACCCGCTCGTCGTCGCCGTGGAACATGCGGCTGTAGTCCTCGAAGGTGAGCTTCTCGCTGAACATGCCGAAGCCGTAGGAGGTCACGCCCAACCGCCGGAAGAACCGGGCGTCGGTAGCCCCCACGCTGAGCAGCGGCACCAGGTGGCTGCCCGCGTAGAACGACTGGCTGATGCGGGTCAGCGAGTCCCACAGCGGCGTGTCCACCGGCGACTCGGTGGCGGGATCGTCGTGGACCTCGACCAGCTCCACCCGGCCGGCCAGGTCGCCCAGCGCCTCGTCGAGCAGGGCCCGGACGTCGGCGAGGGTCTGGCCGGGGAGCGTGCGGATGTCGAGCTGCACGTCCACGCAGTCCGGGATGACGTTGGTCTTGGTCCCGCCGTGGACCACCGTCGGGGCGATGGTGGTGTGGGTGCAGGCATGGAACTCGCGGGCCATGCCGGTGGGCAGGTTGCCCAGGGCGTCGAGGAACGTGTCGGGGTTCAGCAGGGGAGCCGTCACCTCGTCGGGGTACCCCATCCCGCCCAGGAACCGGCGCCAGGCGTCGTGGATGCGGGTCTCGGGCCGGAAGTCGGCCAGGCGCTGGACCACCTGGGCGGCCGTGACGAGGGCGTTGTCGCTGGCGTAGGGCTGGGAGGCGTGGCCCGGGGTGCCCGCGATCCGCAGCGTCGTCCAGCACGAGCCCTTCTCGCCCACGAGCACCGGCAGCCGCAGGGCACCATCTCCACCCGGCACCGGGATGCCGCCGGACTCGGTGATCACGTAGTCGGCTGTCACCGCGTCGCGCTCGTGCTGGGCGAGGTGCTCGGCGCCCCAGGTGCCGAGGGCCTCCTCGTCGGCCACGGCCAGGAAGACGAGCGTGCCCTCGGGCCGGAACCCCGAGGCGGCCAGCCGCCGGGTGGCGACGGCCATGGAGGCGGTCAGGTTGAGCATGTCGACCGCGCCCCGGCCCCACACCTCGCCGTCGACCAGCTCGCCGCCGAAGGGATCGCGCTGCCAGCGGTCGGCGTTGGCCGGCACCACATCGGTGTGGCCCATGAGCAGCAAGCCGGACGCTTCCGGGCGGCTACCCTCGATGCGGGCCACGAGGCTGGTCCGGCCGGGCGCCGGCTCGTAGCGCTCGACGTCCACCCCCGAGCCTTCGAAGTATCCTGCGAGGAGGTCCGCGCTGCGGGTCTCGTTCCCCGAGCCGCGGGTGCCGTCGTTGACACAGGCATTGCGGATGAGGTGTTGCAGCAGGTCGGTGACCTCGGCAGTCGAGGTGGTCATCGCCGGGCACCGTAGCGGGGCCGGTCCTCCGGAGTCTCACGTTCAACTGGTTGAATGCAGTCCGCAATGAAGATCAAGCACGTCATCATCGACGGTTCCAACATCGCCACCGAGGGTCGCGACACGCCCAGCCTCGCCCAGCTGGACGAGGCGGTGCAGGCGTTCGTGGAGGAGTACTCGCCCACCCACGTGACGGTGGTGGTCGACGCCACGTTCCCGAACCGCATCGATCGCAAGGAGCGCCAGACCTACGAGGACGCGGTCAACGCCAACGAGCTGATCACCCCGCCGGCGGGAGCCGTCGGCCGGGGCGATGCGTTCGTGTTGCAGATCGCCCGCCGCGCCGGGGCGGCGATCCTGTCCAACGACTCGTTCCAGGAGTTCCACGGCGAGTACCCCTGGCTGTTCGATCGGGGCCGGCTGTTCGGGGGCAAGCCGGTGCCCCACGTGGGCTGGGTGTTCATGGAGCGGACCCCGGTGCGCGGCCCGACCAGCCGGCGGGCGGTGAGCGAGGCCCGCAAGGTGGCCAAGGCCTCCGAGAAGGGGGCGCAGGTCGCGGCCGAGGTGGTCCAGGAAGCGACCGCGGACGCGGTCCGCGACGACGGCGGCAGCGCTGACGACGCCGGAGCCGAGAAGCCGGGCCGGCGGCGCCGCGCCAAGGCCGCGGCCAAGGCCGCGGTGCCGGCGGCCGAGGTGATCGCCGAGGTGGCGGCCCTGCCCAACGGCGCCGGCGACAAGACCGGCCGGGCGGTCGATCCCTACAACGAGGCCATGCCCTTCATCGAGTTCGTGGGCCGCTACCCCGTGGGCAGCGAGGTCGACGCCACCATCGAGCGCTTCAGCTCGCATGGCGCCTACGTGCTGGTGGGCGAGGCCCGCGCCTACGTCCCGTTGCGCAACCTGGCCCACCCCGCCCCTCGCAGTGCCAAGGGCATCCTCCGGGTGGGTGAGACGCGGCGCTTCGTGGTCGTCTCGATCGATCCGCCCCGGCGCGGCATCGATCTCGGCGTCCCCGGCGTGGTCGAGATCCCCGCGGCGCCCCCGCTCTCTCCTGAGGAAGAGATGGTCGAGGTGGACATCACGGACGCGGCGGCCGCGCCCTCGGCTCGCAAGTCCCGCGCCCGCAAGGCGACCGCCAAGGCCGCGGCCGCGGAGGCGGAGA
>DASRJN010000423.1:0-3307 GCA_035649455.1 Acidimicrobiales bacterium | reverse complement strand
GCTGGAGTCGGCCCAGTCGGAGGCGCTGAAGGGCTTCGGCCGTTCCGAGTGCTACGTCGAGCGCTACCTGACCTGGCCCCGCCACATCGAGATGCAGGTCTTCGCCGACACCCACGGCAACGCCGTCTGGCTGGGCGAGCGTGACTGCTCGTCGCAGCGCCGCCACCAGAAGCTGATCGAGGAGAGCCCGGCCGCCGACTTCCCCGACGCCATCCGCCAGGCCATGGGCGAGGCGGCCGTGCAGGTCACCCGGGCCTGCGGCTACGTCAATGCCGGAACCGTCGAGTTCCTCTACCAGGATGGCGAGTTCTACTTCCTGGAGATGAACACCCGGCTCCAGGTCGAGCACCCGGTCACCGAGTGGGTGACGGGCCGGGACCTGGTGGCCGAGCAGATCCGGGTGGCCTCGGGCGAGCCGCTGTCCTTCTCCCAGGACGAGATCGAGCGGCGGGGTCACGCCATCGAGGTGCGCATCAACGCCGAGGACCCCGCGGGCGGGCGCTTCCTGCCCGCGCCCGGCCCCATCACCCGGCTGCGGGCGCCCAGCGGCTACGGGGTGCGCTGGGACGGCGGCTACGAGGCGGGCGACGAGGTGTCGCAGTTCTACGACAACCTGGTGGGCAAGCTGATCTGCTGGGGCGCGGATCGGGACACGGCCATCGCCCGGACGCTGCGGGCGCTCGACGAGTTCGAGATCGGCGGCATCGCCACCACCATCCCGGCCGACGTCGCCATCCTGCGCCACCCCGACTTCGTGGCCGCCCGCCACTCGACCAAGTGGGTGGAGGACACCCTCGACCTGTCCGGCGTCGCCGCTCCGGCGGCCCCGGCCGTGGCCGTGGACGGCGAAGCGCCGGAGCCCAAGGTGCGCCGGGACGTGGACGTCGAGGTCAACGGCCGGCGCTTCGGGGTCACGGTCTGGGTGCCCGAGTCGCAGGTGGGCGCCGTGGTGGCCGGGCCCGCCTCGGGCGGCAAGGTGGCCACCCGCCCGCGGCGCTCCTCCAGCGCGTCGGCCGCGGCCGTGGGCAGCGGCAGCGTGACCGTCCCCATGCAGGGCACCATCGTGAAGGTGCTGGTCAACGTGGGCGACACCGTCGAGGAGGGCCAGACGGTCTGCGTCCTCGAGGCCATGAAGATGGAGAACAACATCGCGGCCGACAAGGCCGGCACGGTGACCGAGGTCAAGGTCGAGGCCGGCCAGTCGGTCGGCTCCGGCGACGTGGTCGTCACCATCGAGTGAGCCCGAGGTACGCCACCATGGCCACCGCGAGGGCGGCGGCGATCACCGCGAGCGAGGCGTCGAGCAAGGGATCGACGCCGGTCACCGCGCCGGCCGCGGCGGCGAGGGCCAGGGCCGCGTCCACGACCACGTGGAGGGGGCGAGGCGGCGTGTCGGGCCGGTCGAAGCAGCCGCAGGTGCCCACGGGAGTGCCCGAGCGCAGGGCACCGGCCACGAACCACGCGAAGCCGGCGTAGCTGGCCGCCAGCAGGGCCGGCAGCACGTGCCCACCCGCGACCAGCACCGCGGCGCCGAGGGCGGCCTCGGCCAGCGCGCCGGCCCTGACGGCCCAGGGGGGGACCGGCCAGCCCCGGGCGGCCAGGGCACCGGCGGTGCGGGTCGGGTCGACGAGCTTCAGAGCGCCGGCGGCCAGGAGCAGCAGGGCCGCGCCGCCCACGAGGGCGGGGATCACTCGGCGGCGTCGGCGAGGGCTTCGGCGAGCGACGGGTGGACGAGCAGGCTCTCCACGATGTCGTTGACCCGCAGCCCGTTGGTGACCGCCACCGCCAGCACCGAGATCAGCTCGGCCGCATGGCGCCCGACGATCGAGCCGCCCAGCACCACCCCGGTGGCCGGGTCGGACAGGATCTTCACGAAGCCCTGGGTCTCGTTGTTGATCAGCGCCTTGGCCGAAGCCGAGAACGGCACCTTGGTCACCCGCAGCTTCCGGCCCTCGGCGAAGGCGTCGGCCTCGGCCAGGCCCACGTCCGCGATCTCGGGCTCGGTGAAGATGGCCGAGGCTGCCTTGTCATAGTCGAGGTGGCGGTGGACCCGGGTGTGCAGCCCCATGACGTGCTCGGCGATCTTGCGCCCCTGCATGGCGGCCACCGACGACAGGGGCAGCTTCCCCGACACGTCGCCCGCGGCGTAGATGTGGCTCACGTTGGTGACGCAGTGGTGGTTGATGGGCACGTAGCCCGAGCCGTCGACCTCCACGCCGGCGGCGTCGAGGCCCAGCCCGTCGCTGTTGGGGATCGAGCCGATGGCCAGCAGGGCGTGGCTGCCGCTCGCCACCCGCCCGTCCGAGCAACGCACGGCCACGCCGCCGTCCTCGGATCGATCGATGCCCTCGGCCCGGGCGCCCTTGAGCAGCCGGACGCCCCGGCGCAGCAGCTCGGCCTCCAGCGCCGCCGCCACCTCCGGGTCCTTCTGGGGCAGCACCTGCTGGCGCGAGACGATCAGCGTGACCTCGCTGCCCATGGACGAGAACATGTGGACGAACTCGACGCCGGTCACGCCCGAGCCGATCACCACGAGGTGGGACGGCATGTCGAGAGGCGGGTACGCGTCGCGGGTGGTCAGGATGCGGTCGCCGTCGGGCGTGGCCCAGTCCGGGATGCGGGGCCGGCTGCCCGTGGACAGCAGGACGGCGTCGGCCCAGAACTCGCGCACCCCTTCGGGCGTCTCGGCCACCACCTCGTGCGGCCCCGTCAGTCGGGCGGTGCCCTGCACCATCTCCACGCCCTGGCTGGTGAGCAGGTCGACGATGTTGTGCTCCAGGCGGCCCTCGATGGCCTTGATGCGCTGGCGCAGCCCCTCCAGGTCGAGCTGGGCTCGGGACACCGTCAGGCCCATCCCCGCGCTGGCGTCGACGTCGCCCATGGCCCCGGCGGTGGCGATCATGGCCTTGGACGGGATGCAGTCGAGCAGGTGGGCCGCCCCGCCCACGATGTCGCGCTCGATCATCGTCACCTCCGCTCCCAGGCGGGCGGCGGTCGTAGCGGCCGTGTTGCCGGCCGGCCCGCCGCCGATGATGACGAAGCGCAAGGGCATGTGACCAGGTTACGGCGCTTGGAGCCCTAGCCTCACCCCCCGATGGCGACGATCGGGCCCTCGCCCCGCGAGAAACCGCTGAGCTACCCGGGGCAGACGCCGCGCACGTCGGGGCTCATGACCGGCACCACCTTCCTGCCCTTCGAGCGCCTGCGCGCTCGCCGGCTGGCCCAGGCCCGGGTGGTGCTGGGCGACGACCGGCCGGCCGCGCTGGCCGGGGTCACGTCCCGGTGCACGCTGGGCTACGCCCTGCTG
>DASRJN010000422.1:0-2126 GCA_035649455.1 Acidimicrobiales bacterium | reverse complement strand
CGTAGGCATGCTCGGCGAGGATGGCGATGACCTCGTCGGACAGGACGGTGAGGTTCGTGGCTTTCCAGTAGTAGTGCCAGCCGTGGGGGACGGTGTCGTCGATGCCGCTCTGGTGGTCGACGTACGGCGTGGGTCCGACGAGGTCGACGAGTGGCGTCCCGAACTGGCGGAGCGCACGGACGGCACGCTCACCTGCCTCCACGGGTCCGGCGTAGCAGCTGGCCACCGCGATGGCTGGCCGGAAATGCAGGTCCTCGTCGACCACCGGCAGCGGCGGCATCGTGCCGAGCCGAATGACGGTCCCGAGCTCGTCGGGCGCGTCGGCGACGAAGTCCCGGTAGAAGCGCAGGACCTCGGTGGTGTCCTCGGCCGCCCAGAAGACCGGTCCGGCCAGGATGGTGGGGCCGACTGGGTGTAGCGCGAACCGGAACGAGCTGACGACGCCAAAGTTCCCGCCACCGCCCCGCAGCGCCCAGAACAGGTCGGGGTGGTCGTTGGCCGACGCCCGCACGATGTCGCCCTCCGCGGTGACCACCTCGGCCTCGACGAGATTGTCGACGGTGAGCCCGTGCTTGCGCATGAGCCATCCGATGCCACCACCCAGGCTGACGCCTCCGACGCCGGTGTGGCTCACGATGCCGCCCGTGGTGGCCAGACCGTGCGCCTGTGTCTCGTGGTCGACATCTCCCCACAGGGCACCACCTTGGACGAGGGCCGTGCTGTCGACGAGATCGACCGAGACGGCGCGCATCGCCGAGAGGTCGATCACGATCCCGTCGTCGCACACCGCGGTGCCGGCGACGTTGTGGCCTCCGCCTCGTACGGCGATCTCGAGATCACGGTCGCGGGCGAAGCGCACCGCTGCGGCCACGTCGGCGGTGCCGCTGCAGCGGGCGATCAGCCGGGGTCGTCGGTCGACGGTGCCGTTCCATACGGCTCGGGCGTCGTCGTAGTCATGGTGGTCGGGGGTGATGAGGTCGCCTCGGAACCCGGGGATCTCCATCGTGGTTGGTGCAGGCATCGCTCCTCCTCTGGTCGATGGGCTCATCGCAACATCGGGGGGCACCGAGGAGAAGGCAGCGATCTGGACTTTGCAGTAAGGAATCTGGACTTCACGGCGGTCGGGCGGTGCGGGACACTGGGCGCATGAGGACCTACGGTCAGTACTGCCCGATCGCCCGTGGTGCGGAGATCTTCGCTGAGCGTTGGACGCCGTTGATCATCCGCAACCTGTATCTGGGCTGTGCGACCTTCGGCGAGATCCTCGAGGGTGCGCCCGGGCTCTCCCATACCATGCTCGCCCAGCGGCTCAAGCAGCTCGAACGCCTCGGCATCGTCGAGTCGGCACCCAAGGCGCAGGGGCGCGGTCACCGGTACCAGCTCACGAGCTCGGGCCACGATCTGTTCAAGGTCTGCGAGACCCTCGGCGAGTGGGGCGCTCGTTGGCTCGAGATCGCCCCCGAGAACCTCGATCCGTACGTGGCGTTGTGGTCGATGTGCAACGCGCTCCGCCGGGACCGACTACCTGACCAGCGCGTGGTCGTCCGGCTGGACTTCACCGGCTTCCGGCCCCACGAGCGGTACTGGCTGCTGCTCGAGCACGGCGAAGCCGAGATCTGCAAGACCTATCCCGGTCTCGACGAAGACCTCTACATCACCGCCGACGCCGAAGCGTTCGTCAAGTGGCACGCCGGGCAGCTCTCCTGGGCGGAGGCAACCCGCGACTCCCGGATCCAGCTCGACGGCCCGTCATGGCTCGTACGGGCCTTCCCGAGCTGGAACGGCCGCAGCATGTTCGCCCACATCAAGCCCGACGCCGCCGCCGTCACTGCGAACTGACGCACGGGCCGGCCATCGAGTGCGTCCCACGCGGGTGTGATCTGGAGGCACGCGAGCGGCCGTAGCCGAGCGTCGACCGCGGATGCCCTCCGCGGTCCGCCATTCGGTGCGCGGAATCCGCCGCCGTATCCCCGAACTGCCAGCAATCTGCCAGCAACCAAGCCTCACATCGCCACAGCCAGCACTGTGTCGCTTCATTGCGATCTGTGTGCTGAGCAGCACTGATATGAGGCGACGCGTGGATGCGTGTTGAGGTGTGAGCGGCTGGCTCGTCAATGGCATGCAAG
>DASRJN010000421.1:0-8599 GCA_035649455.1 Acidimicrobiales bacterium | reverse complement strand
TCGTCCAGGTAGGCCTCCTCGTCGGGCTCCTGGTCGAGGTCGTCGAGGTCCCCCACGCTGTCGGTGTCGGCGGTGCCGGTGCCGCGGCAGGTGTAGTCGGCCCGGGCCTGCTCGCCGGCGTAGGCCACGTCCAGCGGGAGGGCGGCGACGCGGTGCGCCGGCATGCAGAAGCGGACGTGGAGGTGCTTGCCATGGCCCGTCCAGGGGCTGACACCGGGGATGGTGTCGTCGAGGAAGCCGATGGCCTTGACGGGGAGGACGCCGTTGTGACGGATCAGGTCCACCAGCTCCAGCACCAGGGGCCGTTGCCCCGTCCGGTAGTCGGCGGCCCTGTGGTCGAGCCCCTTGCCGTCGATCCGCAGGTGCAGATCCACGTCCAGCCCGATGCGGTGGCTCTTGTGCGGTGGGTAGACGCGACCACCTCCCCGCTGGCTGATGTCGGTGACCACCAGCTCGGCCTCGGTCTTGGGGTGGCGCGTGGTCCAGCGGTCGTGGATGGTCTCGAGGGCCTGGATCGTCTCGGGCACCCCATAGCGCCTGCCGGTGCGGCCCCAGGGCAGGGGAGTGGCGACGATGGCGAACGGCCCGCCCGGGCCGGGTGACGCCGCCGGGGCCGGAGCGGCGGTTCCGGTCGCCGGCGGCGTCACGGCCGTCCTGCCCAGAGCCGGGACGACCACGGCGTCCCGGATCTGCAGCCACTCGCGGCTGAGGGGGCCGAAGTCGGGCTCGTCGCGGCGCAGCGGGCGACCCTCGCGCCGGGGGTGGCGGGCGAAGAAGACGAGGTTGGTCAGGTGGTCGCGGTCCCGCAGCCCGCCGGCGATCGACACCTGCACGAACGGGCGCCACACCGAGAGCTCCGAGGCGGTGAGCTCGTCTTCGAGGTCGTCGGAGGGCGTCCAGGAGGTCATGTCGAATCCCTTCGGGTCGTGCTGGGCGCCCGGGGCCGGGCGCGCCGGGGGCAGGGCGCGCGCCGCGGCCACGAGCCGCTCCACGTCGAGGTAGCCGTGGCCGAGCCGCGGACAGGCGTCGGAACCAATCGGTGGGGGGGTGGCCGTGCTCACCACGAGGTCGCGGATCTCGCGCATGCCGAGCGGGCGGGGGGCGACGGAGAGGCACAGCGCGACCGCCCCGGTGACCACGGGCGCGGCCATGCTGGTGCCGGACTTGCGGACCTGCAGGTTGGGGCTGCGCGTGGTGCCGGCCGGCGCCGAGCGGGCGGCGAGGATCTGATAGCCGGGGGCCGCGATGTCGGGCTTGCAGCGCCCGTCCCGGGTGGGGCCCGCGCTGGAGAAAGGCGCCATGGGCCGGGCAGGGTCGTGGGCGTCGTAGGCGCCCACCACCAGCGGGAGGTGGCCGGTGGCGATGGTGCCGATGGTGCTGCTGGGGTCGGATTCGGCCCTGGGGAACAGGGCCTGGCACGGGTCGCAGGCCTGGTCGCGCTCGATCCAGGCGTGGACGACGCCGTCGCCGCCGACTCGCCGCGCCAGCAGGGTGACCCGCCAGGACCCCGCCGACGCCGACGGGTAGAGGAACAGATCGACCTGGTTGTCGCAGTTATTGGGGTCACACTCGCGGTGGTAGATCCGGCCGACGATCCGGCCGTCCTCCTCCAGGTCGAGGCGTTCGCCCAGGGCGATCCAGGGGGACGTCTCGCCGGCCGGCGACTCGACCTGTACGGCGAGCTCGTCGTCGCCGCCGTACCACACCTCCAGCTCGTTGCCGGTGCGGTCCTCCTCGTCGACGACCATGCGCAGGACGGCGGTGTCGCCCCGACCGAGCTGGTGGCGGGCGTGGACGGGCTTGGCGAAGTAGTTGCCCCCGCTGAGCACGACGCCGCGGCCGGTGGTGCCGCCCAGCATCTCGTCGAGCGCCATCTCGAGCAGGCTGGTGCTGTCGTGGGGCCCGCCGTGGCGGCCGAGGCTGCAATTGACGACGCAGGGACGGTCGCCGGCCAGGCTGAACAGCCAGTGGATCGCTTCTAGCAGCCGGCACGAGTCCCCCAGGGTGGCCAGGCCACCGGTGCCCTTCTGGTTCAGGTGGACGAGAGCGACGGCGGCCTCGGGGGCGAGGCCCACCAGTCCGCCGCCCCCGCCGTTGCCGACGGCGATGTCGCAGACGTGCTGGCCGTGCGCCCCCCGGCCGGTGCGGTCGGCATCGGCGGGGTGGTAGCCCAGCGTCTCGTAAGGCGCGGAGGTCCCCAGCGCGGCGTCGATGGCCTGGCGGTCATGGACGTGGCCGTAGCCGTAGGGCGACGGCGTGGGACCGGTCCCGCCGTCGCGCTGGTCCCACAAGGCCACGACCCGGGTGCGGCCGTCGAGCCCCTTGAGGCCGGGGTGGTCGAAGTCGAGGCCGGTATCGACGAAGCCGACCAGCACGCCCTCACCGGTCGCCGTCAGGCCCGGTGGCCGGCGGTCGTCGCCCGGCACGACGTGCAGGGGCAGCTCGGTGCCGGGCGGCACGTCGACCTCCCCCAGCGGCTCCGGCTCGGGCTGGAGCGGGCGGGACGCCTTCAGGCTCAGGACGTTCGGGTGGCCGCGCACGGCCAGGACGTCGTCCCGCCGGACCCGGCAGGTGGCGACGTGGCCGAAGCACGCCACCAGGCGCACCCCGGCCACGTCGACGTCGGGGCGGTCGAGGCGGATGATGCACTCGACCTCCTCGTCGTCGGGGACCTCGCGGCTCTCGAGCAGCTCCCACAGGGCCGGGTCCATGTCGCCGCCACCACCTCGTCACGCCGTCCGGCGCCGGCTCACGCGGTGACCGTCACCGGCACGGTGTCGGACTCGGTGCCGAGGGTGGCCTGGATGGAGCAGGGACCCGCCTTGACGCCGGTGACCAGACCGGTGGCGGCGTCGACCGTGGCGACCTTGGCGTCGGTGCTCGTCCACACGACCGAACCGGTCCTGCCGGTGTGCAGCTGCAGCGAGGTGCCCACGGCGAGTGAGGCAGAGCGCTCGGTGATGATGCCGGTCCCGCCGCCACCGCCGTTGCTCTGCAACCGCTTGGCGATCTCGGCACTGACGAGCACCGCCGCCCCGGCCGCCAGACCGATGAGCTGCTTGCGGCCGGCCTTCAGGAAGACGGCCGGTGCGTACTCGAGCGCACCCTTGACGAGCGCCTGGGCGCCCGCGTCGAGGCCGGGCAGGAAGTCATCGATCCGGTCCTGGGCCAGGCGGACCGCCGGGGTGGCGACGGCCCCGTTCTCGAGGCCGCCGGTGCGCCGGGCCAGGCCCTTCAACGCCCCGCCGATGGCCTCGGACTTCACCTCGTTCTCGAGGGCGACCTCCTTGAGGTCGTCTCGCGTCTTGCTGATGGCCGCCTTGGCCGTCCGGGCCGGACGGGCCGGGCGCTGGCGCCGCTGGCGGGCGGCCCGCAGCTGGCGCTGGCGCCGCGACCTGCGGGCCCGGGCGGCAGCACGCCGCCGCCTCTCGCTGTCGGACGCCTCGTCGTAGTCCTCGTCCGTCCAGCTCTCGGGGATGTACTCCTCGTCGAAGTACCCCTCTTCCTCTTCTTCTCCTCCGCCCCAGCTGTCCAGGGAGAGCTCATCGAGGATGTCCGGCATTGCCATTCTCCTTTGGTTCGTTGGTTGGGGTGCGGTGGTCGGCGGCGGCCTGCGCCCGGATGGCGCGGATGGCCGGCTGCACGTACGTGGCGAACATCTGGCGGTCGGGGAGGATCCAGCCGGGGCCGCCCTCGCCCTCGCAGATCTGGCAGCGGGGGTCCTGGCCCCAGCAGTCGCAGGCGCCGAGCGCCTCGGCCAGCGCCAGGATCCGCTCGGCGGCCTCGTCGTCGGCGACATCGCCCGCCTCGGCGCCCGCGCGGGGGGCGCCGACGACCTCGACGATGTGGTCGGGTGACGAGCCGTTCGGGCGCCATGGCTCGTGACCCGACCGGGGTAGGTCCTCATGGCCGTTGGCCAGGGCGCCGCCGGCATCCCACGCGCCGGGCGGTAGCGCCCGCGGCGTCCGCTCGGCCACGATCATGCGGGCCAGGCGGTTGCCGACGGCGGTGGCCAGGAGCTCCTCGGGAGGTTGCTGGCCGAGGCCGGGCACGCCCTCGTACCGGGCCAGCTCGCGGGCCATCTGGTCGAAGGCCCGCTCGAGCAGCGAGAAGAAGTCGACGGACCCGCCGCCGATCAGTGCACTGAGATCCATCACGGCACCCGCCCTCAGCCGGCCGCGTCGGCCAGGTCCTGCCGGTGCTGCGCGACCAGCGTCTCGTAGATGGCGCCGGCGGTCTCCTCGTCGACGGCCCAGGCCTCGTCGCCGAACAGCTCCACCGGGACCTCGTCGCTGTCGTCGATCGCCTCGGTCACCGCCGCACCCGGGACGGCGCTCGGCCCGGTGCCCGGGACCCCGCCGGGGACGCTCCCGGCCAGCAGGGTGGCCAGCGTCCCGACCAGCTGGTCCACCGGGATCCCGCCGATCTCCTGCTTCCCGTAGGGCTGGATGGCCTTGGCGAGCAGGGCCTCCTTCACGGGGGCCAGCGAGGCGAAGTCGAACGCCTTGACGGCGTTGGCCGCCAGGGTGGCGGCCTGGGTCGCCTGCACCGCCGCGGGCAGCTGCGCCAGCACCGTGGGGGCCGCCGTCGCCATCGCCGGCATGGCCGCGGCCGGCAGGGCCGGGACCTTGGGGTTGCGGGCCAGGGCGGAACCGGCCGCCTGGGCCAGCGACCGGCCGATGGCCGCACCGGCCGGGCCGCCCAGCGCCGTGCCGGCGAGCGGGGCGGCCACGCTCAGGACCTGGCTGAGCTCGGGGCTGCGGACGGCGCGGGCGACCGGCTTGGCGATGTCGCCCAGCGCCTTCACGAAGTTGAACGCCTCGTCGACGGGCAGGGACTCGACCATGTCGAGGAGCACCTCGTCGGTGTCCTCGGGGCTGAGGTCGGCGTAGTCGCGGTGCAGGATCCGGCGGAAGGCGTCGCCGAGGTCGATGAACTCGTCGTCCTCCTCGTCGTCGAGCCAGCCGTCCTCGTCGTCGAGCTCGTCGTCGTACTGCGCTTCCTCGTCGAGCCAGTCGTCGAGGTCGGCCTCGGAGGTGAACGTGTCCATCTCGCTACTCCTCTCGCCCGGCGGGCCAGCGCCGGCTGCGCAGTCGGTTCCGTGAAACTCGGCGGCGGAGCGGCTCTCTGGACCGGGGGCGGTTCGAGTCGCGAGAGACGGTTTGGACACGCTATGGAACCCGGGCGACCCTGCCTTCCGTAGAAGTACGGAGCGCGCTACGGATAGCGCCGGCTCCGGCGCTACCGTGGTGGCCGTGGCGAGTGGCGGCGCCCCGTTGAGATATCGCTTCGTAGGGCGGGAATCCGAGATCGGCGATCTCGGATCCGAGTTGGCGCGGTCGCGCCGTGGCGAGCTCCGGTGCGTGATCCTCGAAGGTGAGCCCGGCATCGGCAAGACGCGCCTGGCGTCGGAGGCGGCGGACGCCGAGGGCCAGTCCGCCACGACGCTGGCGGCCCGGGGCTACCCGCTGGGGGCGGCGTCGTCGTTCGGGCTGTGGGCCGAGGCGTTCGACGGCTACTTGCGCGACCTGCCGCCGGCCACTGTGGCCGAGATCTGTGGGGACGCCCTCGACGATCTGGCCGCGATCCTCCGTAGCGCCCGGGCGGCCGGGGGCCGCGGCGACTGCGACCCGTCGGCGGTCCGCCTGCGGGAGGCCTTGGCGGTGCTGCTGCGCAACCTGGCGCGGCGCCGGCCGGTCGTGGTGCTGCTCGACGACCTGCACCTGGCCGACACGTCGTCCTGGGAGGCGCTCGACTACCTGGCCCACAACCTGGGTGACGCCCGCGTGCTGGTGCTGGGTTGTGTCCGCCCGGGCGAGCTCGGGGGCCTGTCGGTCGCCAAGCAGGTCGTGTTCCGCCTGGAGCAGGAAGGCATCCTGCGACGCCTGTGGCTCGACCCCCTGGGCCCCGACGAGCTCGGCACCTTGGCCACGCTGGTGCTCGACCGGCCCGCGGTCCCGCCCACCCTGGTGCGCTGGCTGACCGAGCGGTCAGGCGGCAACCCGCTGTTCGCCGTCGGCCTCCTCGACGCGCTGGCCGCCGCTGGCCGCGACCTCACCGAGCCGTCGCTCGACGCCATCCCCAAGGCGCTGGGGGAGCGGCTGGCGTCCCGGCTCACCCTGCTCGACACCGAGGCCACCGCGGTCCTCGACGTGCTGGCGGTGGTGGGTCACCGGGTCGATCGCAGCGAGCTGGCCTGCGTCGTGTCATCGCCCGACCAACTCGACGCCGTCGTGGTCGAGCTGGTCGACGCCGGCCTCGTCGCCGAGCACGAGCACGGGTCGCGGGTCGGCTACGAGATCGCTCACCCGCTCATGCAGGAGACGATCTACGAGCGCCTCGGCGTGACCCGCCGCCGGGCGCTGCACCGCACCATCGGCCGGGCGCTGTGGGACGCCGATCGCCTGGGCGAGGCGGCGTCGCATCTGTCGCGGGCCGCCGACGTCGGCGACGACGAGGCCATCGGGGCGCTGGGCAAGGTTGCCCACCAGGCCTGGTCCCGCAACGCCTTCGGTGACGCGTTCCACATCGTGTCCACCATGTTGCGGCTGATCCCGCCCGGTGACGAGCGCAGCCTCGCCGCCCTCGACCTGCTGGTGCCGGGGGGCGAGTGGTTGTTCTACGAGCACAAGGAGGACCTCGACACGGCCCTCGGCGTCCGGATCATGCGGGAGATGCAGCGCATCCTGGGCGACTCGGCCGACCCGGCCCGGCTGGGCGCCCTCAACCTCTACCTGTGCGTGTTCCTGGGGTGGGGCAACGGCGACCGGGACGAGGCCATCCGCCGGGGCCACGAGGCGGTCGAGCAGTTCCGCCAGGCCGGCGACGACGCGCTCGCCCGGCTGGCCGCCCACGAGGTGACCTGGATCTACGGCGTCGACGGCGACCACGCCGCCCAGGAGCGCGAGGCCCGCAAGGTCGTGGCGGAGGCCGAGGCCGCCGGGGACGGGTCGGCCACGGTGCTGGGCCTGATCAGCCTGGCCCACGCCCTGGGGGCCCACGGTGAGTTCGCGGCCGCCGATCGGGACCTGCGGCGCGCCGTCGCGCTGGCCGGCCGGGACGGGAGCCGCACCGCCCTGGTCCATTGCCACGCCTTCCGGGCCATGGTGCTGGCCTTCGAGGGCCGTCTGGCCCCGGCCCAGGCGGCCCTGGCCGCGGCCGCGTCCGCCGACGAGGACGACCACGAGCCGCTGGTCGCCGAGATCGGCCTGCTGCTCACCTACCTCGCCGGAGACGTCGGCACGGCCCGCGACCGGGCCCGCCAGGCGGCGATCGGAATGGGCCCGGGCCAGTCGTGGGTGATGCTCATCGGCGCGCTGGCCGCAGTCGAGTCCGGCGACACCGGGGAGGCCGCCGGGTACCTCGCGGCACTGGGCGACGTCATGGACGACCGGCGCTGGTGGATGATCAACCTGCCCTACGCCTGGGCGTCGGCGCTGCTCCGCTGGGGCCAGGGTGACGCGGAGGCTGCGGCGGAGGCGCTCGACCGCGTCGCCCGGGACCTGCTGGCGATCGACGCGGTCGCCATCGCCTCGCCGGTGCTCGTCGACCTGGCCGAGGCGGCCGCCGAGATCGGGTGGACCGAGCGGGCGGTGGAGGCCGCCGGGCAGCTGGGCGACATCGCCCTGCGGGTCCGCCGGCGCCACCACTGTGCGCTCGCCGACCTGGCCGGCGGTTGGGCCGCACTGGTTCGCGGCCGCCACGCGGACGCCGTCGAGCGGGCCGACCGGGCCGCGACCCGGTTCGCCCAGCGCGGCTACCGGCTGTACGAGGCCCGCGGCCTCGACCTGGCGGCGCGGGCGGTGGCCGCGACCGAGCCGCAGGAGTCGACACCGCTGTTCCGGGCCGCCATGTCCGGGTTCATGTCGTGCTCGGCGGGCTGGCGCCGGTCCCGCTCGGCCGACGCGCTGGCCGCGCTGGGTCGTCCCGGCCACCGGGCCCTGGCCGCCCTCGACGGGCCCCGCCCGCTCACGCCCCGGGAGCGCCAGGTGGCCGAGCTGGCGGTCGACGGCCTGACCGCCCGAGAGATCGGCGGGCGTCTCTTCATCGGGGTGCGCACGGTCGAGACCCACCTGGCCAACATCTACGCCAAGCTGGGAGTCCGCTCCCGGGTCGACCTGCTGCGCCGGGCCACCGACCTCTCCTCCTGACCTCAGTGACCCAGGAGGCGTTCGAGCTCGTCCGGGAGATCCTCGGGGAACACGGATTCGGTCCTGGCCCGCAGCTCGTCGATCGACCACCAGCGATGGCCTCGGATCGTGGCGCTCTCCGTGCTCGTCCACTCGTTCGCCGACGGCTCGAACGTCGAGGTGCGGACGAGGAAGAACCACTCCTCCTGGTCGTACTCCTCGCCCTCGAAGTCCCAGGTGAATCTGCGACTGAAGACGACTGGTCCCGGATCGCCGATGATGAGGCCGGTCTCCTCTCGGGTCTCACGGATCGCGGCGGCCTCTGCGGTCTCGCCCGGTTCGAGGCCGCCGCCAACGGCAAACCACCATGGCGCGATGTCCGGCTTGGTGCGGTCGATGCCGCTGAAGAGCAGGACGCGATTGCGCTCGTCGACGAGGAGCACCTTCGAACATGGCCGCGTGGTCGCCAC
>DASRJN010000420.1:0-3570 GCA_035649455.1 Acidimicrobiales bacterium | reverse complement strand
CGCCTCGGTGGGGAGGTCGTCCGACAGGTAGGCGAGGGCGCAGGCGTGCTGGGCGGGGTCGGGCCCGATCTCGTCGACGACCCGCAGCCAGGCCGACACCTCGCCGTGGCCGCGGGACGCGCTGCGGCGGGAGAACAGGTCGCCCCAGCTGTCGTCGGCCAGCTCGTCGGGCGGCGCGGTCGGTGGCATCAGCGCCGTCTGGATCTCCGGGCCGCCCTCGTCCACCTGGTAGGAGGCGGTCATCTCCAGGATCACGCCGGTCGACTGGCGCGCCGTGACGCGGCGGGTAAGGAACGAGCGCCCGTTGCGCACCCGGTCCACCTCGAAGCGGATCGGCTCGGTGTGGTCGCCCGAGCGGATGAAGTAGGCGTGCAGCGAATGCACCCGGAAGTCGGGGTCGACCGTGAAGGTGCCGGCCCGCAGGCCCTGCGCCACGATCTGCCCGCCGTACAGCCCGCCCCAGGGGTAGCGCGGCCCGGTTCCGACCCACACGTCGGTGCCGTGAGGCTCGAGCGCCATCATCGTCGTGAAGTCCACGGGCAGGAGTCTCGCCCGGCAACATGGGGCCGTGCCCACCCTGCTGGCCGACGTCGTCACCACCACCGAGGCCGTCGTGGCCACCCGGGCCCGCTCCACCAAGGTGGCGGCCCTGGCCGACCTGCTCTCCCGATTGGAGGGCGACGAGCTGCCCATCGTGGTCGCCTTCCTCATGGCCGCACCCCGGCAGGGCCGGATCGGCGTCGGCTACCGGACCGTGGCCGCCATCGACGCCGAGCCCGCGGCCGAGCCCGGCCTCACCATCCTCGACGCCGACCGCGCCCTCACCACGCTGGCCGGATTGCACGGACCGGGCTCGCAGAAGGCCCGCAACGACGTGCTGGCCGGCCTGATGGGGCGGGCCACCGAGCCCGAACAGGACCTGCTCCGCCGCCTGCTGGTCGGCGAGCTGCGTCACGGCGCCCTGGAGGGCCTCGTCACCGACGCCACGGCCAAGGCCTTCGGGGTGCCGCTGGCGACGGTGCGGCGGGCGGCGATGCTGGCCGGCGACCTGGCCCGGGTGGCGGTCATCGCCCGCGACGAGGGTGAGGACGGGCTCGCCGCCGTGGGCCTCACCGTGCTGCGGGGCGTCCAGCCGATGCTGGCCCAGACCGCCGCCGACGTCCCGGAGGCGTTGGCCCTCGCCACCGGCAGCGGCGACGGCAGCGGCCTGGCGTCGATCGAGTGGAAGCTGGACGGCGCCCGCATCCAGGTCCACCGCCGCGGCGACGAGGTCCGCATCTACACCCGCAACCTCAACGACGTGACCGACCGGCTGCCCGGTATCGTCGACCTGGCCCGCTCCCTGCCCGCCATCGCCCTGGTGCTGGACGGCGAGGCGGTGGGCGTGGGCGAGGACGAGCTGCCCCGCACGTTCCAGGACACGATGTCCGCCTTCGGGCGGGAGGACGGGGTGGCGGGCGCCGGGCTCCAGTCCCGGTTCTTCGACCTGCTCCACCTCGACGGCGAGGACCTGCTCGACCACCCGCTCACGGACCGGCTCGCCGCGCTGGAGCGGGTGGCCGGGCCGTGGCGCATCCCCGGCGTCATCACCTCGGACCCGGCCGAGGGCCAGCGGGTGCTCGACGAATCCCTGGCTGCGGGGCACGAGGGCGTCATGGTCAAGGACGCCACCTCGCCCTACGAGGCGGGACGGCGGGGCGGGGCATGGCGCAAGGTCAAACCGGTCCACACGCTCGACCTGGTGGTGCTGGCCGTCGAGTGGGGCAGCGGCCGGCGGAAGGGCTGGCTGTCCAACCTGCACCTGGGCGCCCGCGACCCCGACGGCGGCTTCGTGATGGTGGGCAAGACGTTCAAGGGCCTGACCGACGAGCTGCTGGCGTGGCAGACCGAGCGCTTCCTCGAGCTGGCCACCGACAAGGGGGACTGGGTGGTCCACGTGCGGCCCGAGCAGGTGGTCGAGATCGCGCTGGACGGGGTCCAGGCGTCGACCCGCTACCCAGGCGGCGTGGCCCTGCGCTTCGCCCGCGTCCGCCGCTACCGGGACGACAAAGGCCCCGACGAGGCCGACACCATCGAAGCCGTCCAGGCCATGCTGCCCGGCCGGTAGAGCGTCAGCCGAGCATGTCGGCCATCAGGGAGGCGAAGGCGTCGAAGCGGCGGCGGGCGTCGTGGGCGGGGGCGCGGCCGTAGGCGGCGAGGATGCCGGGGAACGCGGGGGTGGCGTGCCAGCCTCGGGCCAGGGAGGTGAGGCCGATGCCTCGGGCGGTGGCTTCGGCCATGACCTCGGCTTCGGTGGGGCCGCCGTCGGGCCAGCGGACCAGGGCGTGCAGGCCGGCGGCCACGCCCTCGACCGAGACCCGGGGGGCGCGGGTGGCCAGCAACGAGACGAAGTCGTCCCGGCGGCGGCGGTAGGTCGAGCGCATGCGGCGTAGGTGGCGGTCGAGGACTTGGTCCCGGAGCAGGGAGGCGACCACCAGCTGGTCGAGGGATGAGACCGTCGAGTGCAGGCCCAGCAGGCGGTCGATCGGGGCGGCCAACGAGTCGGGGATGACCGCCCAGCCCAGGCGTAGCCCCGGGGCCAGGGTCTTGCTCAGGGTGCCCAGGTAGACGACCCGCTCGGGGTCGAGGCCCTGCACCGAGCCGATGGGCTGGCGGTCGTAGCGCAGCTCGGCGTCGTAGTCGTCCTCCAGCACGATGCCGCCGGAGGCGCGAGCCCAGGCCAGCAGGGCGCTGCGGCGGGCGGGACCCAGCGTCACGCCCAGGAGCGACTGGCGGGCGGGGGTGACCAGCACGGCGCCGGCGGCCGTGGCCGCGAGAGCGTCGACCACGACCCCGTCCGCGTCGACCGGCACGGGCACGACCGAGGCACCGGCGGCGGCCACGAAATCCCGGTGGAACGGCAGGCATGGGTCCTCCATGGCCACGACTCGCCGGCCCGTCGCGACGAGGGCGGCGACGACGACCCCGAGCAGGTGATCGAACCCGGCGCCCACCACCACCTGGTCCGCCCGGGCGACCACGCCGCGGGCCCGGCGCAGGTAGGCGGCGACCTCGTCCTGGAGCTCGGGCCGGCCCCGGGGCACCACGTAGTCGAGAGCGTCGGCGGGACCGTCTCGCAGCACGGCCCGGACGGCACGCGCCCACGCCCCGGCCGGGAAGGCGGACAGGTCCGGGGCGCCGGCCCGCAGGTCGACCGCGAACGCGGCACGACGCGTGGCAGGAGCGGGAGCGGGAGGGACCACCGGCCGCGACGCGACGACGGTGCGCCCGCCGGGCCGGGCCGCCAGGTAGCCCTCCACCGCCAGCTGGTCGTAGGCGTCGACCACGGTGCCCCGAGCCACGCCCAGGTCGGCGGCCAGCGCCCGGCTGGACGGCAGCGCCGAGCCGGGGGCCAGCCGGCCGTCCCGGATGGCCGTCCGGACCGCCTGCTCGATGCCCTGGCGACGGCCGGAGGACAGGTCGACGTCGAGGAACAGATCCACCACTGGTCCAGTCAACTCGGACCGAACTGGACCAGGCAACTGGTCCAGCGGGACCATAGCTTCGGGGCCATGACGGCAACCGACAGCG
>DASRJN010000419.1:0-3672 GCA_035649455.1 Acidimicrobiales bacterium | reverse complement strand
GGATCACGGCCTTCGCCGGCTCGATGCGCTTCGTCTACCTGCATGCCGCGCTCTTCGCGGTGTGGATGCTGGTGTTCGAGGCGAGCCCCTGGCCGACCCTGACGCTGATCGTCTCGCTGGAGGCGATCTTCCTGTCGACGTTCGTCATGATCGCCCAGAACCGCCAGGCCTCCTTCCAGCAGGCGAAAGCGGACCATGACTACGGCGACATCAACACGCTCCTGGTCGAGAACACCGAGCTGACGCGCATCATCCACGAGCTGACCAAGCAGCTCGCCGACCACGTCCTCATCCCGGCCAGCCCTCCGACCGACGACGACGAGAGCCGGTGACGGCTGAGACGGCCTCAGGCGTTGGCGAGCTGCTGGCCGCCATCGATGTCGTAGGTCGCGCCGGTGAGGGCGGTGTTGGCCATGAGGTGGACGGCCAGGGCGGCGACGTCGTCCGGGCCCACGACCCGGCGGATCGGCAGCGTCGTGCGTAGCTCCTCGCGCCGCTCGTCGAGGCGATCGCCGAGCAGTGACGCCGACAGCGGGGTGTCCACGAAGCCGGCCGCGATCAGGTTGACGCGGATGGGGGCGAGCTCGAGCGCCAGGTTCCTCACCAGGGCGGGCAGCGCGGCGGTCATCGCCGCGATGAGCGTGAACCCGACCGTCGGGCGGCGACCGCCGGTGCCGCCCATGAACAGCAGGGTCCCGCCCGGGCGCACCTTGGCCGGGGCATGGCGTGCCACCTGCATCGGGAGCCAGAGATGCGAGTCGACGTCCCGGCGGCCCTGCTCGAAGTCGAAGTCCGCCAGCGGCGCGTAGTACGGCCCGGGCCCGGTGACCAGCACATGGTCGACCGGCTCGGGCAGCTCGTCGAAGAACCGGCCGAGCCGGTCGAAGTCGAGGGCGTCGAACGCCGCGATGCCCGCCTCGAGCTCCTGGCCCGCCTGCTCCAGGCGCTCGGGGTTGCGGGCCGTCAGGATCAGGTCGGCCCCCTCGGCGCGGGCGCGCCGGGCGGTGGCGAGCCCGATGCCGGCGCTGCCGCCGATGACGAGCACCCGCTGTCCGTCCAGCTGTGGCTCGTGGGCCACGGAGTCGTCGTCCGTCATGGAGACATCATGCGCCCAGCCGCTCCCGAACTGACCCTGGGGATAACCCGACCCGGCCTCACCCAGGTTCCCCGCCGGAAGACGCCGGGTGGCGCTACTGCCGACGCCAGGCGCGGATGGCAGTTTCCACATGGACCGACGAGCCGACCCCGAAGGAGCAGTGATGAGCGGACCGCTGGCGGCCTTGACCGACCGCGACACGTACCGCGGCCTGCTGTTCCTGAGCGCGGCCCTGCCGCTGGGCTCGCTCTGGCTCGCGGCACTGGTCGCGGGCTGGGCCCTCGCCATCGGGCTGGCGATCACGCCGCTGGTCATCCTGGTCGTCATCGGCGCCGGTCTCGCCGCCGAGCTGGCCGCTCGGGCCGAGAGCGGGATGGCGCGCCAGCTCCTCGGCGTGCCGTCGTACCCGGCCCGCCACCGGGGCGGCCTGGGCGCGGCCCGCAATCCCCTGGCCCGGGCCCGGGCCGTGATCTCCGACCGGGCGTTCTGGAACGCGCAGGCCTTCCTCGGGCTGCGCTTCCTCGCCGGCGTGCCCATCGCCATCGTGGTGCTGTCGCTGTTCGGCGGCGGCCTGTTCCTGATCACCAGCCCGGTGCACTACCGGTGGATCCCCCAGGAGACCGGCTCGCACGGGATCGACTTCGGCATCTGGCAGGCCGACACGCTGCCCGAGGCGCTGCTCCTCGTCCCCGCCGGCCTGGCGCTCCTGGTGCTCGCGGCCAATTTGATCCGACCGCTCGCGGCGCCGTGGCGCCGGCTCTCGTACCGTCTACTCGGAGGCCCGATGACCGACGACTACCGCCCCCTCACGGAGGGCCAGCTCCAGCGTGGCCTGGTCATCCACGGCATCGTCGTGGGTTGCATCAGCTTCTTGCTGGTCGCCATCTGGGCCTTCACGATCCGCGGCTACTTCTGGCCCATGTGGCCGGTGCTGGCGCTGTGCCTGCCGCTCGGGATCAACGCCTGGACCACGCTGACCCTGACCCGGCCGGATCTCGTCCCGCCCCGGCTCGGCCGCGGCTTCGCCATCCACGCCGGCGTCACCCTCGCACTGGCCACGTTCCTCATCCTCATCTGGACCTTCGTCGTGACGACGGCGGACGTCCCCAACTACTTCTGGCCGATCTGGCCGATCGTGGGGCTGACGGTCCTGCTCCTCGGCCATCTGGCCATCCGGCTCACCGCGCCGGCCGATGCCGAGCTGAAGCGCCGCATCGACGTGCTCACGACCACCCGCGCCGGTGCCGTCGACGCCCAGGAGGCGGAGCTGCGACGCATCGAGCGGGACCTCCACGACGGCGCGCAGGCCCGGCTGGTGGCCCTGGGCATGAACCTGGGCATGGCCGAGCAGAAGCTGGCCACGGACCCCGACCAGGTGCGGCAGCTCCTCGACGAGGCCCGGCAAGGCGCGCGGGAGGCGCTGGAGGAGCTCCGTGACCTGGCCCGGGGCATCCACCCGCCGATACTCGCCGACCGGGGACTCGGCGCCGCGATCGCGGCGTTGGCGGCTCGCTCGCCCCTCCAGGTGAACGTCTCGGTCGACGGTGAACGGCCGCCGCCGGCCGTCGAGAGCGCCGGCTACTTCGTGGCCGCCGAGGCCCTCACCAACGCCGGCAAGCACTCCGGGGCCGAGCACGTGGACGTCCACATCGAGCGAAATGGCGGCCGGCTCGTGGTGGAGGTGACCGACGACGGCCACGGCGGCGCCGATCCGTCCGGCGCCGGCCTGCTGGGCCTGCGACGGCGGGTCGAAGCGCTGGATGGAAGACTTCAGATCGTGAGCCCCAACGGTGGTCCTACAACGGTGCGTGCCGAGCTGCCGTGCGAATAGTGATCGCCGAGGACCAGCTGCTCCTCCGGGAGGGGCTGAGCCGGCTGCTCGCGGACAACGGCTTCGACGTCGTCGCCGCGGTCGAAGACGCCATCGCGCTCAGGACCTGCGTCGCCGAGCTGCGCCCCGAGGTGGCGCTGGTCGACATCCGGCTACCCCCGGACTTCCGTGACGAGGGCCTGCGGGCCGCGCTGGAGATCCGATCGACCTTTCCCGAGACGGCCACGCTGATCCTGTCCCAGTACGTCGAGCTGGCCTACGCGGCCGAGCTTCTCGCCGATGGCGGCGGCCGGGTCGGCTACCTCCTCAAGGACCGGGTCTTCGACGTGGACGAGTTCGTCGAGGCGGTCCGCCGGGTCGGTCAGGGCGGGACGGCGCTCGATCCCCAGGTCGTGGCCCAGCTCGTGTCGAGGCACCGCCAGGGCGGCCCGCTCGACCGCCTGACCGCGCGCGAGCGGGAGGTGCTGGGGCTCATGGCCGAGGGCCGGTCCAACACCGGCATCGCCGAGGCGCTCGTGCTCACGATCGGCGCCGTCGAGAAGCACATCGCCAGCATCTTCATGAAGCTCGACCTGCCCCGGTCGGAGGGTGACAACCGGCGGGTCCTGGCGGTGCTCGCCTACCTGCAAAGGGATCCGCCCCCGTGACCTACCAGCACCCTCTCGCCTACCTGCTGGCGGTGGAAGGAATGGCGCTGATGCGGGCCTTCGGCGGCGAGCACGGCCGCGACTTCACGCGGGCGAGG
>DASRJN010000418.1:0-32867 GCA_035649455.1 Acidimicrobiales bacterium | reverse complement strand
GCGGGGGCGTCGGTGATGCTGTCGTCCCGCAAGCAGGACGCGCTGGAAGCCGCGGCGGACGAGATCGGGGGCGACACGGCGGTCTTCGCGGCCAACGCGGGCGAGCCGGACCAGATCGCCGCCTGTGTGGCTGCCACCATGGACCGGTTCGGTGCGGTCGACATCCTGGTGAACAACGCGGCCACCAACCCCTACATGGGCCGCCCCATCGACATCGACCTGCCCCGCTTCGACAAGACCTGGCAGGTCAACTTCCGGGGCCCGGTGGTCTGGTGCCAGGAGGCGTGGAAGGCCTCGATGGCCGAGCGGGGTGGCGTTGTCCTCAACGTCGCGAGCGTCGGCGGGATGTCGGTGGAGCCGGCCATCGGGCACTACAACGTGACCAAGGCCGCGCTGATCCACCTGACCCGCACACTGGCCGCCGACCTGTCGCCCCAGGTGCGGGTCAACGCCATCGCTCCCGGGCTGGTCAAGACCGACATGGCCCGCGCCCTGTGGGAGCCGGCCGAGGAGGCCATCGCCGCCCGCATGCCGCTCCGCCGCCTGGGCGAGCCGACCGACATCGCCAACGCCGCGCTGTTCCTGGCCAGCGACCTGGCGTCGTGGATCACCGGCCACACCCTGGTGGTCGACGGCGGCGCCCTGCTGGGCGCGGCCCTCGGCTAGGGCCTGTCGGGGAGGCGGGCGCGGGCCAGCTTGCCCAGCGGGGTGCGGGGGAGCGAGGCGACCAGGACGAGCTCGCGGGGCGCGGCGTAGGCGGGCAGCTCGGCCTTCACCGCGGCGCGGAGGGCGTCGAGCGTGGGCGGGGCGGCCGCGTCGGCCGGCACCACCAGGGCCACCACCCGCTGGCCCCACTCGGGGTCGGGGCGGCCCACCACCGCCACCTCGGCCACGCCGGCACAGGCGCCCAGCACCCGCTCGACGGCCGCGGGCCAGACGTTCTCGCCCCCGGTGATGACCAGGTCGTCGACCCGGCCGAAGACCGACAGCCGGCCCGCGGCGGCATCCCACCGGCCGGCGTCGCCGGTCGGGTACCAGCCGTCCTCGTCCTTGGGGTCGGTGCCGTCCCGGTAGGCGCGCAGCAGCATGGGCGCCCGGATGTGGATCTCCTCGCCCACCGTCCGCACCTCGACCCCGTCGAGGGGCACGCCGTCGTAGACCACGCCGCTGCCGGTCTCGGTGCTGCCGTAGGTGGCGACCGCCTGGGGCGGCAGGTCGGGAGGCATGGCCGAGCCGCCCAGCACGACAACCCGGAACCCGGACGGATCGATGCGGCGCAACATGGTCGGCACCAGCGAGACCAGCGTGGCCCCCGACGCCTCCACCGCCCGGGGATCGAAGCCGTCGTGCACGGTCAGCGGCGTTCCGGTGTGCAGCGCCTTCGTGACCACCGTCAGACCGCCCACGTGCGCCAGCGGCAGGCAGGCCAGCCATCGGTCGCGGGCCGGGTCCACGCCCAGCCGGTCGCTGGTGGCGTGGGCCGAGGCCGCCACGGAGTCGTGGGTCAACACCACCGCCTTGGGCGTACCGGTGGCGCCGCTGGTGGCCATGACCAGGGCGTCGCCCTCCTCCACCGGCTCGTTCGGCCGGGCCGCGGCCAGGACCCGCTCGCGGTCGGGAGCCGGCAACCGCGGGTCCAGCGGCAGGACGGCGTCACCCTCGTCCCACGCCCGGCGCACCCGGTCGACGAAGCGGTCGGCCCCCCGGGCCTCGACGACGACCAGCCGGCGCATCCGACGAGTCTGGTTCATGCCCGTGCCCGGCCGCGTGCCAACCTGTGGGATGGCCGATGCCCCCGCCGCCGTCCCGCGCCCGGCGGCCGCCTGGCAGGACTGGGTGGCGGGCGCGCGTCCCCGGACGCTGCCCGCGGCCATCGTGCCGGTGCTGGTGGGCACCGCCTGCGCCACCGGGCGGGTCGACATCATCGCCTGGCGGGCGGTCGCAGCCGGGGTCGTGGCCCTGGCGCTGCAGGTGGGCACCAACTACGCCAACGACTACAGCGACGGCGTGCGGGGCACCGACAGCAGCGAGCGCCGGGTCGGCCCCGTGCGGCTCGTGGGCTCGGGGTTGCGCACGCCCGGGGCGGTGAAGCGAGCTGCGCTGGCCGCCTTCGGGGTGGCGGGGGTGGCGGGCCTGGCCCTGGCCATCGCGGTCGGGCCCGAGCTGCTGGTCGTAGGGGCGGCGGCCATCGCCGCCGGCTGGTTCTACACCGGAGGGAAGCATCCCTACGGCTACCTCGGCCTGGGCGAGCTGTTCGTGTTCGTGTTCTTCGGCGTGGTGGCCACCGTCGGGTCGCAGTACGTGCAGCAGGAGGATGTGGCGCTTCTGGCCGTGACCGCCAGCATCCCGGTCGGCTTCCTGGCCACCGCCCTGCTGGTGGTGAACAACCTGCGGGACATCCCGGGCGACACCGCCTCGGGCAAGCGCACCCTGGCCGTGCGGTTGGGCGACCAGGGCACCCGGGTGATGTACGTGGCCCTGCTGGTGGGAGCGGTCGTGATGATCCCGGTGATCGCCGGCCTCGGCAACCGCCCCGCCGCCATCGCCGCCCTGGCCGCGGTGCCTCTCGCCCGCAAGCCGGTGATCGAGGTGCTGAACGGCGCTCGGGGCGGGGCGCTCATCCCCGTGCTGGGCGCCACCGGGCGGGTCCAGCTGGTGTTCGGGACCCTGCTGGCCGCGGGCCTCTGGATCTCAGCGCCCTAGCGCGGCGACCAGCGCGTCCACCTCGTCCGGGGTGGTGACGATGCTGGGACCGGCCCGGACGTGCTGGGCGGCATAGGGCGTGACGCTGGCGGCGATGCCGGCCTCGGCCAGCCGCCCGACCACGTCGACGGGGTCGGAGCCATCCACGTCGAAGCAGACGATGCCGGCCGACAGGTCGTCGCCCGGTGGGGTCACCACCGTGACGCCCGGGACCCCGGAGAGGCCCTCCTTGAGCTGGGCCGCCTGCGTGTGGGTGCGCTCGGCGACCCGGTCCTTGCCGATGTCGCGGTGGAACCCGAAGGCCTCGGCCAACGCCCAGCGGTGCTCGAAGCTGTGGTAGCCGCCGGGAGTGAACCGGAGGCCGTTGGCGGGCTCGGGCGGCAGGCCGTTGAGCCACTCGCCGAAGCTGGACGGCTCGAAGGGTGGGATGGTCGCCCCGATCTCGCTCCAGGCCGCCCGGCGGGCCCACACGATGCCGGTGCCCCGTGGCCCGAACAGCCACTTGTGGGTGCCGGCCACCAGCACGTCGCAGCCCAGGTCCCCCACGGTGACGTCCTCGACGCCGAGGCCGTGGACGCAGTCGACGCACAGCAGGGCCCGGCCGCCGAGGGCGTCGGCCAGCTGCCGGACGGGCAGGCGCACCCCGGTGCCCGAGTGCACCCAGGTGACCGCCACCACCCGGGTGGCCGGCGTCACCCCGGCCATGAGGCGGGAGACGATCTCGTCCACCGAGGTGGTGGCCGGGTCGTCGTAGAGCCGGACCCGGCGGACGACGGTGCCGTCGCGCCGGGCGCGCAGGGTCAGCGCCTGATGGGTGGAGTAGAAGTCGTGCTCAGTGGTGAGGACCTCGTCGCCGGGGCTCAGGCGCAGCCCGCCGTACACCAGCCCCAGGCCTTGCGTGGTGCTGTCGGTGAGAGCGATGTCGTCGGGCTCGGCCCCGAGGTACTCGGCGGCCGCTTGCTGCACCGCGATCTCGGCGTCGACCTCGGTCTCCGCCAGGTAGCTCTGCGTGCCGGTGTCCAACCCGGTCCGATGCCGCTCGATGGCCTCGGCCACCCGCCGGGGATGGGCGGCCAGAACGAAGGCGGCGAAGTGGGCGGTGTCGGGATCGAGGGCGAACTGGTCCCGCACCGACGCCCAGTCCTCGGGGTCGAACGCCGCCGCAGCGCCCGGGGCGGCACGCTGCTCACTTCCGTCCCCACCTCCGGAGCAGGCCCCCAACGCGGCCAGGCCGCCGACCGCCGATGCTCGGCCCAGGAACGCACGGCGGGACAGCTCGGCCATGCCGGAAGTGTCGTTCACGCCCACGACGCCAGCCAGCCCCTCAGCGCCCCCGCGAAGCGCTCCGGCTGCTCGAGGTGGACGCTGTGGCCCGCGTCGGTGATGAGGCTCAGCTCGATCCCCGGTCCGATGGCGGCACCGGTGCGGAAGGCGATCTCGACGTAGCGCTGGTCGTCCTCGCCCGCCACCAGCAGCACGGGCACGTCGATGGCGGCCAGCCGGTCCCACAGCGGCGCCTGTGACCCCGTGCCCGCCCGCTCGAGGCTGGTGGCGAGGCCCTCGGCCGTGTTGCGGCGGCGTTCGTCCTCGTAGCGGGCCTCGGCGGGCAGCCCGGCGAACAGCGGCAGGTCCAGCCAGTAGTGGATGAAGGCGTCGACTCCTCGGTCCCGGATGCGCTGGGCCAGGGCGTGATCGGCCTTCCGGCGCGCCGCGCGTTCGTTGGGGTCCTCGATGCCGGGGGTGCCTCCCACCACCACCAGGCCCCGGACCACGTCGGGCCGGTCCACGGCCAGCTGCAGGGCCATGCGCCCGCCCATCGAGTAGCCGACGTACACCGCGGGCCCGGCGGCCTCGGCGATCAGATCGGCTGTGGTGGGCAGGTCGACGCCCTCGCCGCCGGTGTCTCCGTGCCCGGGCGCGTCGAGGCGGACCACCTCGTAGTCCGGGGTCAGCGCATCGGGCAGAACCCCCCAGCACCGAGCCGTCTGGCCGAAGCCGTGGAGCAGGGCCACCGGGACGCCCGCGCCGTCGCGTTCGCTGTGAAGTCGCACCGCGAGCGATTCTTGTCGCCGGATGACCCCCAACGATGCACAGGCGACCTTCGCGGCCACACTGGTGGACGAGTGGGTGCGCGACGGTCTCACCGACGCGGTGGTGTGCCCCGGGTCGCGCTCGACCCCGCTGGCCCTCGCCCTCGCCGACCACCCCGGCGTGCGGCTGCACGTGCAGCACGACGAGCGTTCGGGCGGGTTCCTGGCGCTGGGGCTGGGCCTGGCCACCGGGCGCCCGGCGGTGGTCCTGACCACCAGCGGGACTGCCGCGGCCGAGCTGCACCCGGCGGTGGTGGAGGCGGACCTGGCCGGCGTCCCGCTGCTGGCCTGCACCGCCGACCGCCCGCCCGAGCTGCGAGACGTCGGGGCGCCCCAGGCCATCGACCAGGTCCACCTGTACGGGCGCTCGGTGCGTTGGTTCGGCGACCCCGGAGTACCCGACGCCGCCGGCGCCGACCGCTGGCGACCGCTGGCGGCCCGGGCCTACGCCGTCGCGGTGGGCCCCCCCGCCGGACCGGTCCAGCTCAACCTGCCGTTCCGGGAGCCGCTGGTGGGCACGCCCGGCCCGCTGCCCGCGCCCCGGGGCACCGGTGCCTGGGCGCGCCGGTCCGCTCGGACCGGGGCCACCGAGGTCGACGTCCCCGCCGGGCGGGTGCTCTTGGTGGCGGGCGCGGTGCCCGGCCTGGACGGCGGGCTGGTCCACGCCGCGGCCGCGGCTCGGGGCTGGCCGGTGGTGGCCGAGCCGCGCTCGACCGCCTGGCTCCCGGCGGACACCAGCGTCACGCACCTCGACGCCATCCTCCGGTCGCCCCGGGCGGCCGAGGTGCTGCGGCCGGACGTGGTGGTGCGCCTGGGGGCGCCGGGCTCGTCCCGGGTGGTGAACGAGTGGCTGGCGGCCTCCGGTGCTCTCGAGATCGTGCTCGGCGCGCCCGGGTGGTCCGACCCGGCGGGCACCGCTGCGGTGGTGTCACCCGGCGACCCCGCCGACTGGCTGGAGGCGGCGCGGCGGGCCTCCGCCGAGCCGGCCGAGAGCGGCTGGCTCGACGCCTGGCAGGCCGCCTCAGCCGCCGCGGCCAAGGCCCTCGCCGACGAGCTCGACGGGGCGACGGCGGCGACCGAGCCGGGCGTCGCCCGGGCCGTGGTGGCCGCGCTGCCCGGCGGCGCCCGGCTGGTGGTGTCGTCGTCGATGCCCATCCGGGACGTGGAGCGCTACGCCGCTCCCCGGGCCGGCATGACCACCATCGCCAACCGTGGCGCCAACGGCATCGACGGCGTCGTGTCCACCGCGCTGGGCGTGGCCCTGGGATCGGCGGCGCCGACCGCGCTGCTGGTGGGTGACATCGCCTTCCTCCACGACAGCAACGGGCTGCTGGGCGCGGCGGGCCGGAATGCCGACCTGGTGTGCGTGGTGGTGGACAACGACGGGGGTGGCATCTTCTCGTTCCTGCCCCAGGCCACCGCGCTGGCTGGGGAGCGCTTCGAGACGCTGTTCGGCACGCCCCACGGCCTCGACCTGGCGGCACTGGCGTCCGCCTACGGCGTGGACGCCCGCCGGCTGCCACCCGACGAGGACGTCGCCACCGCCGTCAGTCGAGCCGCTGAGGACGGCGGCGTGCGGGTGCTGGTGGTCCCGACCGACCGCGCTGCCAACGTGGCCGTGCACCGCCGCCTCGACGACGCCATGTCCGCCGCGGTCGAGGCGGCGCTAGGGAGCTAAGGGCGCACCAGGGCCGAGAGCAGGGCGCCGAGCTTGGCTCGGGTCTCGGCCAGCTCGGTGGGCGGGTCGCTGTCGGGCACGATGCCGTTGCCGGCGAACACCCGGGCGTGGGCGCCGTCGATCTCGGCGCAGCGGACAGAGACGGCCCAGGTGCCGTTGCCGGTCGCGTCCACCCAGCCGCAGGTGCCGGCGTAGCGGCCGCGGTCGATGCCCTCGTGCTCGCCGATCCAGCGCACCGCGTCCTCCCGGGGCCAGCCGGCCACCGCGGGGGTGGGGTGCAGCGCCGCCACCAGCTCCAGCACCGACGGAGTGGGCCGGGACAGGCGCCCCTCCACCAGCGTGGCCAGGTGCTGCACGTTGGCCACGGCCACCACCGAAGGCTCGGCCTCGTAGTCGACGTAGGAGCACCAGCCGAGCAGCGTGTCGTGGACCATGTCGATGGTGACCTGGTGTTCCTGGCGGTCCTTGGCCGAGGCCAGCAGCGAGGCGGCCAGGCGCTGGTCGGTGGCGGGGTCGCCGCCCCGGGGTGCCGTGCCGGCCATAGGGTGCGAGCGGACCACGTCGCCGGTCACGGAGACGAGGAGCTCGGGGCTGGCGGCCACGAAGCCGCCGATGCCGACGAGGTGGCAGCCGGGATATGCCGCCCGCAACCGCTCCAGAACGACCTGCCGGTCGAGCGGCGGATCGGTGGTGACGTCCACCTGCCGGGCCAGGACCACCTTGTCGAACGCGCCGCCGGCCATGACCTTGGTGGCTCGTAACACGAGGTCGCACCAGGATTCCGGGCTGATCTGCGAGGTCACCGTGTACTGCGTCGGTTGGGGACCGGCATGACGCGGTCCCACCAGGGCGACATCGCCAGGGCCACCGTCGCGGGCCTCGTCGGGCAACAGCTCGGTGATCCAACGGGTCCCGTCTTCGGCGCGGCCCACCACCACCTCGGGCACGACCAGGCTGGCGCCGCTCCCCGGGACGAACGGGAGAGCCCCGAAGGCCACGGGTCCCGTTCCCGGGACGCCCACCTCGTCGTCGGCCTCGATGGCGGCGAGAGTCGCCGCGGCGGCTCGGGCGGCGGCCGAGGGGTCGCCGGCGGGCCAGTCGATGGTGAGGGCCTCGCCGCGGCCGGCGAGGCCGGAGCGGCCCTTTTCGAAGACGAAGCCAGCGCGGCCGGCGAAGGCCACCAGGTCGACGTCGGCGTCGAGGCGGCGGGTGCGGGCGACGAGGCTCACGGCAACCTCGTGCCGGTCACCAGTTGGGCGATGCCGCCCGACAGCAACCGGCGCTCGACGCCCTGGAACCCGGCGGCGGCGATCATGGCCAGCATCTCGTCGGGCGGGGGCAGGTAGGCCACCGAGCGGGGCAGGTAGCGGTAGGCGGCGGGATCGGACAGCAGCCCCCCGATCCAGGGCACCACCTTGCCGAAGTACAGCCCGTGGCCCCAGCGCAGCACCGGGTTGGGCGGCGTGGCCACCTCCAGCAGGGCGATGCGGCCGCCGGGGCGCACGACGCGGGCCAGCTCGTCCCACAGCGGTCCCAGGTCCACCAGGTTGCGCAGGGCGAAGCCGCAGGTCACCCCGTCGACCGCGCCGTCCCGTACCGGCAGGCGGAGGGCGTCGCCCTGCACCAGCGGGGCGGTGGTGCGGGCCGCGGCCAGCATCCCGAACGAGAGGTCGACGCCCACCGGCACGAGCGCCCCGGACTGCAGCTCGCGGCAGAGGTCGCCGGTCCCGCACGCCAGGTCGAGCACCGTGGAGCCCGGGCGCAGGGTCAGCGACCGCACAGTCAGGCGCCGCCAGCGCACGTCGAGTCGGAACGTCATTATGCGGTTGACCAGGTCGTACCGGGGCGCGATGGCGTCGAACATGCTGCGCACCGCAGTCGCCTTCTCGTCGCCTTGGGGCAGCGAGTCGGGCATCGTGAAGCGGGCCATCCCCCGGCATCGTACGGGTGCCCAGCGGCGCCCCCGGAATCCGGCGGGGCCGAAGTGGATGACCGGGGCGGGGCTCGCCTGGCCTACGCTGACCTGCGTGGCCAGGGCTCATTTCCGCATCTTCGGCATCCCGATCCGGGTCGAGCCCTTCTTCTTCATCGTCGTCGCGCTCTTCGGCATCCGGCTCCAGCCGCTGTGGCTGGTGTTCGCGTTCGTGGGGGTCGCGTTCGTGTCGGTGCTGGTCCACGAGCTGGGCCACGCCATCACCTATCGCCTGCTAGGGCAGCGCTCCGCCATCGTGCTGCACGGCTTCGGCGGCTTCACGGTGCCGGCCGGGGGCGGGCGCCAGGTGCTGTCCAAGCCCAAGTCGGTGATGGTCAGCCTCTCGGGTGCGCTCACCCAGCTGCTCCTGCTGGGCATCCCCGCCCGGGTGCTGGCCGACAGCCAGGCTGGTACCGAGGAGCACATCCGCTGGTTCTTCAGCGGGCAGGGGTTCAGCTGGTGGCCTATCGCCGACCTGATGGCCTTCGTCAGCATCTGGTGGGCGCTGTTCAACCTGCTTCCGATCCGGCCGCTCGACGGCGGGCACGTGGCGGAGACGCTGTTCGGCTTCCAGACCGCCTGCAAGCTGTCGATCGGCGCCGCCATCATCGCCGGCTTCGTCACCTTCCGGTCGACGTCCTTCGGCCTGTTCGGGCTCCTCTACTTCGGTCTGTTCGCCTTCCTCAACTACCGCGACCTGCGGGACGACCAGCAGACCGGCACCTTCGACGTCGATGCCCCCGACGCAGCCGCGGGCCGGGGCGGGCGCGGCACCAGGCGGAGGTCGCATGCCAACCTGTCGGTGGTGACCGGGCGGGAGGCCATCCCCGACCTGACGCCCCGGCTGCCCCTGGCCGAGGCGGAGACCCGAGCCTGGAACGCCCTGCGCTCGGGGGACGGCGGCCGGGCCGCGTCGATCATGCGCCAGGCCGGCGACGGGGGGAACCGCTTCCTGCGGGCCAGCATCGCCCTGGTCACCGGGCCGGTGGAGATGTCGGACGACCTGTTCGAGGCGGCCTACCGGGCCGAGCCCGCGGGCCCGCCCAACCTGGTCCCGGCCACGCTGCTCGCGGACGCGGGCCGGGCGGTGCCGGTGGCGACCCGGCTGGTGGCGGCCGGCCGCCAGGGGGTGGAGGCGGCCAGCGGGCTCCAGACCCACCTGCACTACGCCGAGCGCTTCCGGGCCGCGGCCGAGGTGGGCGAGCAGGTGTTCGCGGCCGGGCCGCAGAGCCCGGCCCAGACCGCCTTCGAGGTGGCGTGCTCGTGGGCGCGCGCCGGCAACCCGGACGAGGCGCTGCGCTGGGTGGAGGCCGCCGTGGACGCGGGGTTCCGCGCCCCGGGCCTGCTGGACGGCGAGCCCGACCTGGCCCCGGTGCGGGCCCTCCCGGGCTGGCCCGCCGTCCGCTCGCGGCTGTCAGCCTGATTCAGGCGTAGTAGCGAAAGACGTTCTCCGCCACGCAGGCGGGCTTGGGCGCGCCCTCGCACTCGAAGGTGAAGCGCATGACCACCTGGGCGCCGCCCTCGATGTCGGTGACGTCGGCCAGCTCGACGCCCACCCGCAGCTTCGAGCCCACCGGCACCGGTGACGGGAACCGCACCTTGTTGCAGCCGTAGTTCACGGCCATGGAGATGCCCGACACCGCCACGACCTGTGGCACCAGCCGCGGGCCCATCGACAGGGTCAGGTAGCCGTGCGCGATGGGGCCTCCGAACGGGCTCTCCTGCTTGGCCCGCTCGACGTCGACGTGGATCCACTGATGGTCGCCGGTGGCGTCGGCGAAGAGGTTCACCTGCTCCTGGGTCACCTCGACGTAGTCGCTGTAGCCCAGGTGCTGGCCCACGAGGTCACGGAGCCCGTCGATTCCCTGCACGATGGTGGTCATGACGGCGATGATGCCCCAGGCTCCGGGGCCGTACCCAACCGACGTGTGCGCCGTGGTGCTGGCCGCGGGCGAGGGCGCGCGCCTGCGCCCGCTGACCCGCCTGCGCCCCAAGGTGCTGTGCCCGGTGGGCGACGACGCCCTGGTCGATCTGGCCATCGCCCGGGCCCGCACCGCGGTCGGTCCCGATGGGGCGGTCGCCGTCAACGTGTGCCACGGACGGGAGGCGGTGGAGGCGCACCTGGGCGACCGCGTCCACATCTCGGTGGAGGACGGCGAGGCGCTGGGCACGGCCGGCGCCCTGGGGCTGCTGCGCCCCTGGATCGACGGCCGCGGCGTGCTGGTCCTCAACGGCGACACCTGGGCGCCGGGTGACCTGGCGGGCGTCGTCGCCGGCTGGGACCGCACCCGGGTGCGGGTGCTGGTGTCGGGGCAGGACCGCCTGGGCCCCGAGAGCCGCATCGCGGGGTCGCTCATGCCCTGGAGCGAGGTGGCGCGCCTGGCCCCGGAGCCGGCGGGCCTGTGGGAGGTGTCCTGGCGCTACCGCCTGGCCGAGGGCGAGGTGGAGGTCGTGCGCTGGGACGGCCCGTGGGTCGACTGCGGCACCCCGGCCCAGTACCTGTGGGCCAACCTGGCCGCCTCGGGCGGGGTCTCGGTGGTGGGCGAGGGAGCGCGGGTGGAGGGCAAGCTCGACCACTGCGTGGTGTGGCCCGGCGCCCGGGTCCGGCTGGGCGAGAGCCTGGCCTACGCCATCCGTGCCGACGACTACGTGACGGTGCTGGTGCGCTGAGAACGGGGGCTCAGCTCGACCCGGGCGGCCAGCTGGCCGCAGGCGGCGTCGATGTCGGTGCCCCGGTTGCGGCGGACAGTGGCGTTGACGCCGAGGTCCTCCAGCCGCTGGCGGAAGCGGCGCACCCCGTCCGCCGCTGTGCCCCGGGTGCGGTAGCCGGGCGTCGGGTTGAGCGGGATGAGGTTGACGTGGGCCCGCAGGGGCAGCGACCGGGCCAGCTCGGCCAGCTCGCGAGCGTCCGACAGCCGGTCGTTGGTGCCGTCGATGAGCGCCCACTCGAACGACAGGCGCCGGCCCTTGGCCCTCAGGTAGTCGGCGCACGCGCCCATCAGCACCGACAGCGGGTAGCGCTTGTTGATGGGGACCAGCTCGTTGCGCAGCTCGTCGTTCGCCGCGTGCAACGACACGGCCAGGTTTACCGGCAGCTCCTCGGCCGCCAGCCGGCGGATCCCCGGCACGAGGCCCACGGTCGACAGCGTGAGGTGGCGGGCGGACAGGCCGAGGTCGCCGTGGATGCGAACCACCGCGGGCCACACCCGGTCGTAGTTGGCCAGGGGCTCGCCCATGCCCATGAACACGACGTTGCCCAACCGGCGTTCCGTCTCGCGGGCCCGGCGCGCCGCCCGCACCACCTGCTCGACGATCTCGCCGGTGCCGAGGTGGCGCTGGAAGCCGGCCTGGCCGGTGGCGCAGAAGCCGCAGCCCATGGCGCAGCCCGCCTGCGTCGACACGCACACCGTGGTGCGGTCCCGGTAGTGCATGAGCACGGTCTCGACCCGAGCGCCACCGTCCAGCTCGAACAGCCACTTGACCGTGTCGCCGCCGGGCGTGGCCGACTCGGCCACCGGGTGCAGGGCGGCGGGCAGCTCCTCGGCGAGGCGCGCCCGCAGTGCCTTGGGCAGCGTGGTGAGCTCGCCCGGCTCGGCCAGCTGGCGGTGGAGGCCGTCCCACACCTGGTCGACGCGGTAGCGCGGCTCGCCCGCCAGCAGGGCGGACAGCTCGGCGCGGTCGAGGTCGTAGCGGGTGGGCACGGAGATCGAGCGTAGGGCCACCCGGGCGCGATGGATACCGTCGCGGCGTGGACACCAGCGCGAACCCATCCCGGCGAGCCGCTCACCATGCCGAGCACCACCACCGCGACGTGCAGGGCGGCTCGGCCCGAGCCGCAGTGTTCGGGGTGAGCGATGGGCTGGTGAGCAACATGGGCCTCATCCTCGGCGTCGCCGGGGCCGACCCCGCGCCCGCGGTGGTCCGCCTGGCTGGGCTGGCCGGGCTGATCTCGGGCGCCATCTCCATGGCGGCCGGCGAGTACAACTCGATGCGGGTCCAGTCCGAGCTGCTCCAGCGCGAGCTGGCCGTGGAGGCGACCGAGCTGCGGCGCCGGCCGGACCTGGAGACGGCCGAGCTCGCCGGGATCTACGAGTCGCGGGGCCTGGACCCTGCCCAGGCCCGCCAGGTGGCGGAGGCCATGATGAGCGACCCCGACACCGCGCTGCAGGCCCACGCCCGCGAGGAGCTCGGCATCGACCCCGGCCGGCTCGGCTCGCCGCGGGGCGCGGCCGTCTCGTCGTTCTTCGCCTTCAGCCTGGGCGCGTCGGTGCCCCTGCTGCCCTGGTTCGTGGCCGAGGGGACCGTCGCCATCGCCGCCTCGCTGATCCTGGGCCTGGTCGCCGCCGTCGTGGTAGGCGCGATCGTGGCCCGCTCGACCGGCCGCCCGCTCGGCCGGGGCATCCTCCGCCAGGTGCTGTTCACCGTCATCCCCGCCGCCATCACCTTCGCCATCGGCAACGCCCTCGGGGTGGGCGTCAGCTAACCGGGGCCGATGTCGGCCGCGTAGGCCCGGTCGATGTGGTCGAGCGTGAAGCCCAGGTCCGCGTACAGCCGGGTGGCCGGGGTGTTGTCGGCGTCGACGTACAGCATCCCGATGGTGAGGCCGCGCCCGGCCAGGTGGTCGAGGCCGGCCAGGGTCAGGGCCCGGCCCAGGCCTCGCCCGTGGAACGCCGGGTCGGCGGCGATGACGTAGATCTCGCCCAGCGGTGGGTCGCGGTCGGCGTGGACCTTGGTCCAGCAGAACCCGGCGAGGCGCCCGTCGACTTCGTGGAGCAGGAAACCGGCGGGATCGAACCAGGGCTCGGCCTCCCGGGCCTGGACGTCGGCCAGGGTCCAGCCGCTCTGCTCGGCGTGCCAGGCGAAGGCCCGGTTGTTGACCTGCAGCCATGCCGCCTCGTCCTGGCCCACCACGAACGGGCGGGTGTCGAGCTCCCACGGCTCGCCGACGGGCAGCGGGCGCCGCAGCTCCCACAGGTCCCTCTCGGGCGGGAGGCCCGCGGCCGCGGCCATCCGGTCGTCGGCCTCCTCGGGCCGGCTGATCCACAGGTGGGCCCGCCCGCCGCCGCCCTCCCGCACCCGCGCGACCGCGGCGGCGAGGGCCGAGGTGCCCGCCGCCCGCCCCGCCGCGTCGCGTTCGTAGGTCAGCTGGACGTCCCAACGCCGCCCGTTGTGGTCCACCCGGGCCCGGGCCTGCGGGTGGTCGATCTCGAAGCGGGTCACGGGGCGCAGGATACGGAGCACGCCGGAACCATCCCGGCCGCGACGTCGCCGAGGGCTCCGACCGCGGCGGTCGTGCGGTCCCACGCCGCCTGCGCCCGGGCCCGGTCGGCGGGGGCCAGTGCGGGGTCGGCCCGAGCCGCGCCCGCGTCCACCAGGCGGATCGGCGGACCGGGCGTGCGCACCAGCAGGGCGAAGAACTCGGCGGCGGTGGCACGCCAGCCGGACGGTCCCTCCGTGAACGTGAACCGCACCAGCAGCCCCTCCTCGTTGGCGGGCAGCACGGTCTCGTGATCGGCCACGAAGTTGCCCATCCCGTACACGACCCATTCGCCGCCCACGGCTTCGACCGGCTGGACCACGTGGGCGTGGTGGCCCAGCACCAGGTCCACGTCGGGCGAGGCGACCAGCTGGGGCCCGACGTCCCGCTGCGTGGCGGTCGGCTCGGACTGGTACTCGTCGCCCCAGTGCAGCGCCACCACGACCACGTCGGCGCCCGTGGCTCGGGCCCGGGCCGCGTCGGCCAGGATCCGCCCCTCGTCGATGCGGGCGCCGCGCCAGTCCTCACCTCCGGGGGCGGGGACGCCGTTGAACCCGAACGTGTAGGAGAGCAGCGCCACGTCCGCCACCGGCGTGGGGATCAGCGTGATGGCTGCGGCCTCGGCCGGGGTGCGGGCCGACCCGGCGTGGTGGATCCCGGCCGCGTCGAGGGTGGCGAGCGTGCGGTCGATGCCCGCGGCGCCTTGGTCGAAGGTGTGGTTGGAGGCGGTCGAGCAGGCGTCGAACCCGGTGCCGGCGAGGGCGGGGGCGATGTCGGGCGGCACCGAGAACGCCGGATAGCCCCGATATGGCCCACCCGGCGGGGCCAGCGGGGTCTCCAGGTGGCAGATGGCCACGTCCGCGCCCTGCACGATGGGCGCCACCCCGGCCAGCAGCGGCCGGAAGTCGAGCCCACCGGTCCCGGCCGCGGCCCCGTCGGCCTCGGCCTGCGCCCACAGCGGCTCGTGCAGCAGCACGTCGCCGCCCGCCGCCAGCGTGAACGACCGAGGCTCGCTCGCCCTTGTCGCCTCGGCCGCCCCCGCCTCGCTCACCCGCCCCCCGTCGGTTGCTCCGGCCTGGGTCGCCTGCTCCGCCGCCTCGGGCGCCGAGGCCGGCCCGTCGCCCGGCACCAGGATCAGCGCCAGGACCGCGCCCAGGCCTGCCGCCGCGAGGAGCCGCGGTCCCGGGTCCCGCCGTCTAGCGCCCAGGCCGGATCGCTGCCTGTGCGCCGGTGGGTGGTCAGCGGCCATCGCCGCAGTATGTCGCCGGACGGGGACCGCTGTGCCGGTAGTGTCCGGCCGATGGCGACCGGACGTCCCCGCAGCCCCCGAGGACGTGCCCGCGTCGTCGCGGACCGGTTGGCGGTCGAGTACCCGGGGAGCGCCGCCGAGCTGTGCGCGCTGCACCACACGAATCCCTACGAGCTGCTCACCGCCACGATCCTGTCGGCCCAGACGACGGACGAACGGGTCAACATGGTGACGCCGGCCCTGTTCGCCAAGTATCCCCGCCCCGAGGACCTGGCGGCCGCCGACCCGACCGAGGTCGAGGAGCTGATCCGCACCACCGGGTTCTTCCGCAACAAGACGAAGAGCATCATGGGCATGGCCGCCGGGGTGGTCGAGCGCTTCGGGGGCGAGATCCCGCACAAGATGTCCGACCTCGTGACCCTCCCCGGGGTCGGCCGCAAGACCGCCAACGTGGTCCGCAGCGTGGCCATGGACGAGCCCGGCCTGCCGGTCGACACCCACGTGCAGCGGCTGTCACGCCGGCTGGGCCTCACCACCGAGACCGACCCGGTGAAGATCGAGATGGACCTGAATCCCCTGGTGAGGGCGGGCGAGCGGGGGGCGTTGAGCCTGCGCCTGATCCTGCACGGGCGGGCGGTGTGCAAGGCCCGCAAGCCTGCCTGCGACGCGTGCGTCCTGGCGGACGTCTGCCCGTCGGCCTTCAAAGTGTGACGGGTGACCAGGGTTTTCTCTCCGTTGTGAACGGATTGCAACGGTTTCTTCGCTTGCCGCGCACCCCCGCCTACGCCGTAAGCGATAACGTTGGTGAAGACCAGGTTCCCGCCACCTGGTTCCATGCGACGCCGGGATCCGCCGCCTGGCGTCGCCGCGACGGCGCCCTACGGGGCGCCGTCGTCGTATTCCGGGGCGAGTTAGCGTAATGATCGCTCGACCCGGTCGAGCTTGCGCGCCGCGGTGAGCAACGAACGCTCGACCTCGTACAGGCTGTCGGCGACGTCGGAATGGGTCGTGCCCGCGAAACGGTCGGCCACCGCGGTGATGCGGCGGGTCAGGTCGTCGAGGCTGGTGGCCAGGGCGGACAGCTCGGCGCGATCGTTCTCCATGGGGGACCGTTCTACCCGCGCGGTATCGGATGGGGCCGTCCCTCCGGTCCCCGGTAGCGTTGCCAGTCGTGCTCCGCCGACTCGACCTGCGCGGGACCGGCTCCGGCGACCTGCGCCGCCGGCTGCCCCGCCCCGCGGCCCAGACGGAACCGCCCGTGGACGAGGTCCGGGCGGTGCTCGCCGCGGTGCGCGAGCGGGGTGACGACGCCCTGAGGGAGCTGACCGAGCGGTTCGACGGCGTCCGCATCGACGACATCCGGGTCCCGGTCGAGGAGGTCACCGCCGCGCTCGACGCCATCCCCGCCGACCTGAGGGAGGCGCTGGAGGTGGCGCACGCCAACATCGCCGCGTACCACGAGGCCCAGTGCGGCGACGAGGTGGTCCACCACAACGGCGCCATCGAGATCCGCGAGCTGGTCCGCCCGGTGGACCGGGTCGGCTGCTACGTGCCCAGCGCGGCCGCCCCGCTGGTGTCGACCGTGCTCATGACCGTGGTGCCGGCCAAGGTGGCCGGAGTGCCCGAGGTGGTGCTGGTGAGCGCCCCGGGGCCCGACGGCCGGGTGGCGCCCGGCATCCTCGCCGCCGCGGCCCTGGCCGGGGTCGACGAGGTCTACCGGGTGGGTGGCCCCGCCGCCATCGCGGCGCTGGCCTACGGCACCGCCTCCATCGGCGCGGTGGACGTCATCGTGGGCCCGGGCAGTGCCCGGGTGGCCCAGGCCAAGCGCGAGGTGGCGGGGTCGGGGCTGGTCGGCGTGCCCTCGGCCTTCGCCGGCCCGTCCGAGGTGGTGGTGGTGGCCGACGCCACCACGCCCGTGGACCACGCGGCCATCGACGTCATCCTCCAGGCCGAGCACGGGCCCGACGGCCTGGCCTGGCTGATCACCTGGGACGAGGCGGTGGCCGACGCGGTGACCGAGGCGGTGGCCCGGCTGGTGCCCGCCTCGCCCCGGCGCCAGCACCTGGAGGCCACGCTCAGCGAGGGTGGCTATGCGGTGGTGTGTGACGACGCCGAGCAGGCCCTGGCGGTGGCCAACGCCATCGCGCCCGAGCACCTGGAGCTGCTGGTCGAGAATGCCGCCGACCTGGTGCCGCTGGTGCGCCACGCCGGTGCGGTGTTCTGCGGCCCGCTGGCCCCCGCGTCGATCGGGGACTACGTGGCCGGGCCCAACCACGTGCTGCCCACGTACGGCTCGGCCCGCTTCTCGGGGGCGCTGCGGGTCGACGACTTCCGCAAGCACGTCCACGTCGTGACCGTCGACGACAAGGGCCTGGCCGAGGTGGCCCCGCATGTGGTGGCGCTGGCCACCTACGAGGGACTCCCCGCCCACGCCGAGTCCATCCGGCTGCGCCAGGAGTCCCCGACATGACCGCGCCCCTCTCGCCCCGGGGCGACCTGGCCCTCGTGGAGGGCTACCACTCGCCCCAGCTCGACGTCCAGGTCCGCCTCAACACCAACGAAGCCCCCGCCCCGCCGCCCGCGGCCTTCCGGGAGCGGCTGGCCGAGGCCGTGGCCGGCATCGACTGGCACCGCTACCCGGACCGCTCCTACCGGGGCCTACGGGCCGCGCTCGCGGCCCACCACGGGGTCGAGCCCGAGCAGGTGTTCGCGGCCAACGGCTCCAACGAGGTGCTGCAGTCTCTGTGCCTGGCCTACGGCGGCCCGGGGCGCACTGCGGCGGTGTTCGAGCCCACCTACGCGCTGCACAGCCACATCCCCCGCATCACCGGCACCGCCGTGGCGGTGGGCGAGCGGGACGAGGACTTCGTCCTCCCGCTGGAGGAGGTGCGCCGGGTGCTGGCCGAGGCCGAGCCGGCCATCACGTTCCTGTGCTCGCCCAACAACCCCACCGGCATGGTCGAGCCGCCGGAGCTGGTCCGGGCGGTGGCGGCCGAGGCGCCCGGCCTGGTGGTGGTGGACGAGGCGTACGGCCAGTTCGCAGGCTGGTCGGCGCTGCAGCTGGTGGACGGCGAGCGCCCGCTGGTGGTGACCCGCACGTTCTCCAAGACCTGGTCGATGGCGGCCGCCCGCCTGGGCTACCTGGTGGGGCCCGCCTGGCTGGTGGCCGAGCTGGACAAGGTGGTCCTGCCGTACCACCTCGACGCCGTCAAGCAGGCCGCGGGCACCGCCGCGCTCGGCTTCGCCGACGAGATGCGGGCCCGGGTGGCGGGCATCGTGGAGGAGCGCGGCCGGGTGACCGCGGCCCTGGCCGACCTGCCGGTCGACCTGTGGCCTTCCGGCGCCAACTTCATCCTGTTCCGGCCCCGGGAGCGGGAGGGCGGCCAGGTGTGGAAGGACCTGGTGGCCCGCTCGGTCCTGGTGCGGGACTGCTCGGCCTGGCCTCGCCTCGAGGGGTGCCTGCGTGTCACCATCGGGACCCCCGACGAGGACGACGCCTTCCTGGGCGCGTTGTCCGAGGTGCTGTGATGACCCGCTCCGCCCACCGCCGGCGCACCACCCGCGAGACCTCGGTCTCGGTGTCCCTCGACCTCGACGGCCCCGAGGGCAAGGTCCACGTCGCCACCGGCCTGCCGTTCTTCGACCACATGCTCGACCAGCTGGGCCGGCACGGCGGCTTCGACCTCACGGTCGAGGCGCAGGGCGACCTGCACGTCGACGGCCACCACACGGTGGAGGACGTGGCCATCGTGGTGGGGGAGTGCTTCCGGGAGGCGCTGGGCGACAAGGCCGGCATCCGCCGCTTCGCCAGTGGCGCCTTCCCATTGGACGAGGCGCTGGTCGAGGTGGCCCTCGACCTGTCGGGCCGGCCGTTCACCGCCATCGATCTCCCGTTCGGCCCGGTGCTTCCGCTGGGCGACCCGCCCTTCAACCCCGAGATGGCCGAGCACTTCTGGCAGTCTTTCGCCACCGCCGCGGGCATCACGCTGCACGTCCGGCTGCGGTCGGGCCGGAACACCCACCACATCGTGGAGGCCTCGTTCAAGGGCGTGGCCCGCTGCCTGCGCGATGCGGTCCGCGTGGAGGGCGGCGGCGTCCCGTCCACGAAGGGCACGCTCTAGCCTCTGCCCTGTGGCACGCACGGGGTTTCTCCGTGCTCTTGAGGGCATGGAGGACGGGGACCGCGCCGAGGATCGCGTGGCGCGCTTCGGTGCCTTGTGCGCGGCGGTCGAGCCGGGCCTGCGTCGGGCCCTGGTGGCGGCCTACGGGCCGGACCTGGGGTCGGATGCGGCCGCCGACGCCCTCGCTTGGGCGTGGGAGCACTTCGAGCGGGTGGAGGCCATGGACAACCCGGCGGGCTACCTGTGGCGGGTCGGCCAGACCTCGGTCCGCCGCGCCGCGGGCCGCCGCCGGCCGTGGCCCGGCCCGGACCCAGAGGCGGCGACGGGCGGCGAGCACGCCTACGAACCGGGTCTGACCCGGGCGCTCGCCGGGCTCAGCGAGCGCCAGCGGGCCGCGGTCCTGCTGGTGCACGGCCACGGCTACCCGCTGGCCGAGGCCGCGGGCCTGCTGGGCTGCAGGGTCCGGACGCTGCGCAACCACCTGGACCGCGGCCTCGCCAAGATCCGCCTCACCCTGGGGGTGACGGTCGATGCCTGACATCCACGATGTGGCGGACGCCGTGCACTCCCTGGCCGAGGATCTCGATGCTCGCAGCCGCCCCACCACCCCGGCCGCGGCCATGGCCCGCACCGCGCCGGTCCGCCGGCCACGGCCCCGTTCGGGCCGGGTGGCCGCCGGTGTGCTGGCCGCCGTCGTCCTGGCCGCGGTAGCGGCGGGCGCGGGCCTGACCCGCGGCGCCGGCGGCGACGGCGGCGACCGGGTGGAGACCGACCAGTCGCCGTCCTCGACGCCCGCGCCCCCAGCTGAGGTCGGAACGACGGTTCCGCCGGCGACGCAGTTGCCAGGCGTGCCGTTCGGCGACCTTCCCGCGGCAGGCTTCGCCGACGTGACCGCGGCCGGCGTGGTGCTGTTCTCGCTCGATGGCACCGAGCTGGGGACCAGCGCCGGCTGGCCTGGGGGGGTCCCCGGCCGGGGCCGCGACCTGGTGGTCCTGGACGACAACGGCGTCACCAAGGTCGGGGTCGCCCCGCCCGACCCCGCCCAGATCCCCGAGGGCTGTGACGCCGCGGCGGGCGCCGGCGGCACCCGCCTCGCGCTGTGCGACGCGGGCGACGAGATCGTGCGCATCGATCCCTCCGGTGCCCAGGCCCCGGTGGCCGAGGCGCCCGCGGGCTACACGTGGAGCCGGGTGCGGCCGTCGCCCGACGGCCGCTGGCTGCTCGCCGATGCCACCACCGACGACTGCGACAACGGGATGGCCGCCCTCGGCCCCGCAGACGGCTCCGAGGACCCGACCACCCTCGTGGGCGACGCCCTGACTGACGGGCACGCGGTGGGCTGGCTGCCGGACGGCCGGGCCGTCACCCAGCTGGTCGGCGGCGGGTGCGGGCAGGCCGACATCCCGTCGCGCGTGTTCGCCTCCGAGACTGGCGGCGATGACGCCCAGCTGCCCATCGAGCCCCGGGGCGTCCTCCACATGTGGTCGCGGGCGGACGGAGGGCTCGGCGCCGACCTCGACCGCAGCTTCCTGAGGGCGGCCCGCGAGGCCGGGCTGGAGACGTGCTGCCCCGACTTCGTCGACGGGGACGACCTCGCCGCGGGAGTGGTGTGGGAAGGCTCACAGGTGAGCGTGACCGCGACCGCCCACGGGGTCGTGCTCTCCACCGGCGGAACCCTGGAGGTGGCAAGCGTGCCCGGGGTGGAGATCGGAGTGGAGTCGGAGCCGGGGGGTCGGGTGGCGTGGTTCGCCTGCGGCGACGACATCTGGCACGTCGGGGGCGCGCCCCTCGACGTCACCGACGACCCGACGGTGGCCGCGGTGGCGTCGGCGTTGATCCCCTACCTGTACTGCACCGTCGCGCCGATCTCAGGGTGACCAGCTGACGCAGTGGATCCCGGGCAGGGCGGTGGGGAGGCGGTGCCAGCTCCCGCCGCTGTCCTCGGACACGTAGAGCTCGCCGGTGGGCGTGCCCACGGCCACGAGGTCGCCCGCCGCGGCCAGCGAGAAGGTGTCGACGTTGTGGCCGAACGCCGCCGGCAGGTCGTCGTCGCCGGGGCCACCGCAGCGGGTGAACGGGGCCTCGGGATCGCCCAGGGGGCGGCGGTAGACCGCGCCCTCGGTGGTGCCCGGGCCGGTCGAGGCGGTGGCCAGCAGCCAGCCGTCGGCGATGGCCGCGGCCCGGCAATAGGAGGCGTGCAGCCCGTCGTGGCTCCACGTCCAGGTGTCGCCGCGGTCGTCGCTCTGGCCCACTCCCACTGCGGCGGCCACCGCCACCCGATCGCCCTCGGTCACCACCTGGTGGTTGTCGGCCTCGGCCGGCACGACCTCGATCCAGCCCGACGCATCGCGGCGCCAGACGCCACCCACGTGCACGCCGGCGAACACGCCCGCGGGGCCGAGGGCGATCGAGCGGGTGTCGGGCGGCCCGCCCCAGGGCGTGGACCAGCTCTCGCGGGTGGGGATGGCATCGAACAGTGCGTCGAGCCGCGGGCCGTCCGGGCCGCCCACGTCGACCAGGTGGGCCTCGCCGGTGCCCACCAGCGCCCGGCCGCCGTCCTGCGCGGCGATGCAGCGGGGGATCAGGCCACCGGGCAGCGACAGGGCCGCGCCTGCGTCGAGGGCCATGACCCAGCCGTCGGCGATGGCCCAGTCGCCCGCCACTCCCACCACCTCGGCACCGGGCATGGTGCGGCGTAACTCCCGTCCGTCGAGGGCAAGATCCACCAGACCGTCTGCGGTTCCGACGAGGAGCATCCGCCTAGCATGCCGCAGGGTGATGTGCACGTCACTGGATGCGCGCCGGTGGAAGAGGAAGGCCCATGACCCAGCCCGAGGTATGGCTCGTCCGCCACGGGGAGACCGAGTGGAGCCGCGACGGGCGCCACACCAGCCACACCGATCTGCCCCTGACGGCCCGGGGTGAGGCCGAAGCCCGCGCCCTCGCCCCCGCGCTCGGCGGCGTCCGGTTCGACCTCGTGCTGGCCAGTCCCCGGGTCCGGGCCGCCGACACTGCGGTGCTGGCCGGCTACCCGGAGGCGGAGACCGATGCCGATCTGACCGAGTGGGACTACGGAGAGTACGAAGGCCTGACCACCCCCACCATCCGCCAGTCGGCACCGGGGTGGGAGCTGTGGACCCATCCGACGCCGGGGGGCGAGACCGGCGAGCGGGTGGCCGCCCGGGCCGACCGCATCATCGCCCGGGTGCTGGCCGAGGCGCCCGAGCGGGCGCTGCTGGTGTCCCACGGGCACTTCCTGCGGGCCCTGGCCGCCCGCTGGGTGGGCCGGCCGCCGCGCTTCGGCCGGCACCTCCTGCTGGGCACCGCCACGCTGTCGATCCTGGGCTGGGAGCGGGACAACCGCACGCTGGCCCGCTGGAACGCGCCGGCAATCGGTTCGGGGGTCGAGGGTGGTCCGCCGTAGGATCGTCGTCTCATGGCTCCGCTCGTCGCCGTCCTCGACTACGGCATCGGCAACCTCCACTCGGCGCAGAAGGCGCTCGAGCGGGTGGGCGCCGACGCCCACCTGACGGCCGACCACGGGCTCATCCGGGAGGCGGCCGGCGTCGTGCTGCCGGGGGTCGGCAACTTCGGGCGGTGCATCGAGGCCCTGGAGCGGACCGCGCTGGACGAGCTCGCCATCGAGTGCGCCGCGTCCGGGCGCCCGTTCCTCGGCGTGTGCATCGGCATGCAGATGCTGTACGAGTCCTCGGAGGAGAGCCCGGAGGTCCCGGGCCTGGGCGTGCTGCCCGGGGTGGTGCGCCGGCTGCCCGAGGGGGTCAAGCGGCCGCAGATGCAGTGGAACCTGCTGGTGCGCACGAAGCCATCCGGCTTGCTCGCCGGCGTCCCCGACCCCGCCTGGACCTACTTCGTGCACTCGTTCGCCGCCGACAACGACGAGGATGCGGTCGCGGTGTGCGACTACGGCGGCCCGGTCGTGGCCGCAGTCGAGCGCGACGCCCTGTGGGCCACCCAGTTCCACCCGGAGAAGTCGGGCAAGACCGGCATGGCCATCCTCGCCAACTTCGTCAACCGGGCCGCCGAGACCGCCCGGGCCGCCTGAGCGCCGTGGACCTGTATCCCTCCATCGACCTGCGCGGTGGGCAGTGCGTGCGCCTCTACCAGGGCGACTACGGCAAGGAGACGGTCTACGGCGACGACCCCGTGGCCCAGGCCCGCACCTTCGCCGACGTGGGCGCGCCCTGGATCCACGTGGTGGACCTCGACGCCGCCCGCACGGGCGAAGGGGCCAACCGGGAGCTGGTGGCGGAGATCGCGGCCGCGGTCGAGGTGCCGGTCCAGGCCGGCGGCGGGGTCCGGGACGACGCCGCGGCCGACGCCCTGCTCGACGCGGGTGTGCGCCGCGTGGTGGTGGGCACCGCGGCGCTCGACGACCCCGCCTGGGTCCGGCGGCTGGCCGGGCGCTACCCGGGCCGGGTGGCGGTGGGGCTCGACGCCCGGGGGCGCGACGTGGCGGTGCGCGGCTGGGTCGAGGGGTCGGGCCACGACCTCGTCGAGGTGGCCCGCAGCTTCGACGACGCCGGGGTGGCGGCCCTGGTCGTGACCGAGATCGGGCGCGACGGCACGCTGAGCGGGCCCGCGCTCGACCAGCTGGCCGACGTGCTGGCCGAGACCCGCCTCGACGTGGTGGCTTCGGGCGGGGTCGGCTCCCTGGCCGACCTGCGGGCCCTGGCGGCCTTCGAGGTCGACGGCCGCCGCCCGGCCGGGGTCATCGTGGGCCGCGCCCTGTACGAGGGCGCGTTCCGGCTGTCGGATGCGCTCGAGACCCTGTCCGAGGTTCGCCTGACACCTCCGGAGCTGGGCGATGCGTAGCGTGCGGGTCATCCCTTGCCTCGACGTCGACGCCGGCCGCGTGGTGAAGGGCGTCAACTTCGTGGGCCTGCGCGACGCCGGTGACCCGGTCGAGCTGGCCGCCCGCTACGACGCCGAGGGGGCCGACGAGCTCGTCTTCCTCGACATCACCGCTTCGTCCGACGCCCGCGACACCATGGTCGACGTGGCGCGGCGCGCCGCGGACACGCTGTGGATCCCCTTCACCGTGGGCGGGGGCGTGCGTTCGGTGGAGGACGCCCGGGGCCTGCTCATGGCGGGCGCGGAGAAGGTGTCGGTCAACACCGCCGCGGTGGAGCGCCCCGAGCTGATCTCCGAGCTCGCCGACGAGTTCGGCGCTCAGTGCGTGGTGCTGGCCATCGACGCGCGGCGCCGGGCGGGCGAGGCGGGCGGCTTCGAGGTCACCACCCACGGCGGGCGGACGCCCACCGACCTCGACGCGGTCGCGTGGGCCCAGCGGGGCGAGGCGCTGGGGACGGGCGAGATCCTGCTCACCTCCATGGACCGCGACGGCACCAAGGACGGCTTCGACCTCGAGCTCACCCGGGCGATCAGCGACGCCGTCGGTGTGCCGGTCATCGCCAGCGGTGGCGTCGGCACGCTTGACCACCTCGTGGACGGGGTGCTCGAGGGTGGCGCCGACGCGGTGCTGGCTGCATCGATCTTCCACTTCGGCGCGCACAGCGTGTCCGAGGCCAAGGATGCGCTGACGGCGGCCGGCCTCATCGTCCGCCCGATCTGATCCGGCGGACTCCCGTGCCGGATCTAGCCTTGGGCGCGGTGACCGATCCCGCCTCGCCTCCGGTGCCCGACGCGGCCGCCATCGCCGGGCTGCTGGCGGACGAGTGCCGGCGCCGGGTGGTGGCGGCCCTCGTGCTCGGCTCGGCCACGGTCGACGACGTGCGGCTGGCCACCGGCCTGACGACCCGCGAGGTGGCCGAGGCGCTGGCTCGGCTGGTGGCGGGAGAGCTGGTCGTGCGGGGCACCGACGGCGAGCACGTGCTGCTCGGCGAGGCCTTCCGGCTGGCCGCCGTCGCCGCCGCGCCCGAGCGCCCCGCGCCCGATCCGACCGGCGACGCCCCCGAGGACGAGGCCCGGGTGCTGCGGGCCTACTTCCGGGCCGGCCGGTTGATCCAGATCCCGGCCCAGCGCTCCAAGAAGCTGATCATCCTCGACCGCCTGGCGCTCGAGTTCGACATCGGCATGCGCTATTCCGAGCGCCAGGTCAACGGCATCCTGCGGCGCTTCCACCCGGACGTGGCCTCGCTGCGGCGCTACCTGGTGGACGAGGGCTTCCTCGACCGCGAGGCGGGGGAGTACTGGCGCTCCGGCGGCACCGTCCTCTGACTGCCGCTAGGCCAGCCACGACGTGACGGTGGCGGCCACGTTCCCGGCCGCGCCCGCCAGGAAGTGGTCGGCCATCGGCACCACCTCCACGGTGACCGCGGGCCAGTCCGCCGTGGCCGCCCGGGTGCGCTCGGGCGGCGAGTAGGCGTCGTGCTCGGGCACGAGGACGAGGGCCGGGCGCGGGTCACCGCGGGCGGGCGTGGGCGTGCCGCCGAAGCGCAGCGGCGGCGCCACCGCCACCCAGCCCGCGGCGCGGGGATCGTCCACCCCCAGCGCCACGTCCGCGCCGAACGAGTAGCCCACCAGCCACAGCGGGACCCCGGGCACCTCGGCGGCCAACCGGTCCAGCGCCGCGAGCACGTCGTCCTGCTCGCCGCCGCCGGCCCCGCGGAAGTCGAAGCGCAGCGCCGCGAGCCCCGCAGCCGGCAGCGCCCGGAACAGGGCGTCGACCACGATGTTGTGGCGGTCGCCGCCATAGGCGGGGTGCGGGTGGCACAGCACGGCGGCCGCCCGGGGCTCCGCCGGGCGGGCCAGATCACCGGCCAGCACGGTCCCATCGGGCGCCGTGAGGGAGATCGGGCCGATCGAGTCGTCGGTCACGAGGGGTGGACGGTAGCGTCGTTCTCGTGCCCGAGCCCGCACCTGCTGCCTCGCCGACCTTCGACAACGGTCACACCAGCCCTGACAAGCTGGCCATCAAGATGCTCAACGACCGCGTGCTGGTGACCACCGCCACCGGGGGCGAGGGCGAGCGCAAATCCTCGGGCGGCATCCTCATCCCCGCCACCGCCCAGATGTCCAAGCGGCTGGCCTGGGCCGAGGTCGTCGCCGTCGGCCCCAACGTGCGGGCCATGCAGGTGGGCGACCGGGTGCTGTTCAACCCCGAGGACCGCTACGAGGTCGAGGTCCGCGGCGAGGACTACATCATCCTCCGCGAGCGTGACGTCCACGCGGTGGCCGCCTCCCGCCTGGGCGAGGCCTCCACCGGCCTGTACCTCTAGCCCGCCGCCCCGCGATACCGATTCGGCCCCCACCGCGGGCGGCCGTAGCATGGCGGGGTGCCGGCTACGACCCCTACGCCCATCGCGGTGACCGACGAGCAGCTCGCGCGCGTCCAGTACGACGCCGCGGGCCTGGCTCCCGCCATCGTGCAGCACGCCGCCACCGGCCAGGTGCTGATGCTGGCGTGGGTCAACGAGGAGACGCTGCGCCTCAGCCTGGCCGAGGGACGCACCGTGTTCTGGAGCCGCAGCCGCCAGGAGGTGTGGCGCAAGGGCGACACCTCGGGCGACGTCCAGTGGCTGCGCGCCGCCTACTACGACTGCGACGGCGACACCCTGCTGTTCGTGGTCGACCAGCAGGGTGCGGGTGCCTGCCACACCGGCGAGCGCTCCTGCTTCTACCGGGCGTTCGGCCCGGAAGACCCCGCCTGAGCGGGCGCCCGGTGATCCGACCCACACTCGACGAGTTCCGGGCCCTGGCGCGCACCCACACGGTCATCCCCGTGTGGCGCGAGCTGCTGGCCGACCTCACCACGCCGGTCGCCGCCTTCGCCCGGCTGGTGGGCGACGACACCGGCTTCCTGCTCGAGTCGGTCGAGCACGGCGAAGCCCGCTGGAGCCGCTGGTCGTTCATCGGCCGCAACCCGCTGGCCACGCTCACCGCCCGCGGGCTCGACGTGGAGGTGTCCGGCGCCATCCCGGCCTCGGTGCCCCGCGACCGCGGGATCCTCGCCGCGCTGGAGGCGCTGCTGGCGGAGTGGCACGCGCCCGCGCTGGAAGACCTGCCCCCGCTCCACGGGGGCGTGCTCGGCTACCTGGGCTACGACGTCGTACGGGAGGTCGAGCACCTGCCCGACGTGCCCAAGGACGACCAGGGCCACGCCGACGCGGTGGTGTCGGTCATCGGCCAGCTCGCGGCGTACGACCACTGGCGCCAGCGAGTGGTGCTGATCGAGAACGTGCTGCTGCCGCGGGACGTGGACGACGCCGGCCTGGAGGCCCGCTACGCGGCCGCGGTGGCCCGCCTCGACGACCTGGCCGCCGACGGCGCCCTGCCGGTGCACGAGCCCCTGGTGGAGCCGCCCGATCTCGGCGACGCCCTGCCGGACGTGGTCTCCACGATGGGCAGCGACCTCTACGGCCGCGCCGTGGAGGTGGCCCGCGAGCACATCATGGCGGGCGACATCTTCCAGGTCGTGCTGTCCCAGCGTTTCGACTTCGACCTCGACGCTGAGCCGTTCGACGTCTACCGGGTCCTGCGCCAGGTCAACCCCAGCCCCTACATGTACTTCGTACGCCAGCCGGGGCTGACGTTGGTGGGGGCGTCGCCCGAGCCGCTGGTGCGCCTGACCGACGGGAAGGTCATCTCCCGCCCCATCGCCGGCACCCGGCGGCGGGGCGTGACCGACGAGGACGACGCCCGCCTGGCGGGCGAGCTGCGCGAGCACCCCAAGGAGATCGCCGAGCACGTCATGCTGGTCGACCTGGCCCGCAACGACGTCGGCCGCGTCGTCCGGTTCGGCACCGAGCAGGTCGACGAGTACCTGACGCTGGAGCGCTACAGCCACGTCATGCACCTGACGTCGCAGGTGTCGGGCACGCTGGCCGACGGCCGCACCGCCATCGATGTCCTGCGGGCCACGCTGCCTGCGGGCACGGTGTCGGGAGCGCCCAAGGTGCGGGCCATGAAGATCATCGACGCCCTGGAACCCACCAAGCGCGGCCCGTACGCGGGCGTCGTGGGCTATCTCGACTTCTCCGGCAACATCGACACCGCCATCGCCATCCGCACCATGGTGGTGGACGACGAGGGCCGGGCGTCGGTGCAGGCCGGGGCGGGCATCGTGGCCGATTCCGTGCCCGAGCACGAGGACCTGGAGTGCCGCAACAAGGCCCGGGCCCTGCTGGCCGCGGTCCCCGCGGCCCGACGCATGAGCGCCGCTCGCCGCGCCGGGACGGCTCAGCCGGGCTCGTAGGTCCAGTCGGGCCGCTTGAGCGCCTGGCGCTCGTCGTAGGTGGCCACCCCGCCCGCCACGTCGACCAGCTTGGGCAGCACGAAGCCACGGGGCGCCGGGGGCGCGCCGTTGAGCGCGGCGTTCACCTCGTCGACGCAAGTGGCGAGGATGCTCCCGACCAGCCGCTGCTCCTGCACCGGCAGGTAGCAGCGGTTGCCGTCGGTCACCGTGCGCAGGCGGTAGGCGATGGTCTCCACGTCCTCCGGGGTGGCCTGGGCCGCGGCCAGGCGGTCGAGCCCATCGGTCACCGCCCCGCAGCCCAGCTTGCAGGCCGGGCACTGGCCGCAGGACTCGACGTACAGGAAGCGGGAGAACGCCCGGGCCACTTCCAGCATGGAGGCGGTGTCGTCGAGCACCAGGAAGCCGGCGGCGCCCATGCCCGAGCCCACGGCCTCCAGGCCCTCGTAGCTGCAGGGGGCGTCGAGCGCGTCGGCGGTCACGACCGGGTTGGCGGCGCCGGGCACGACCGCCTTGATCGACCGTCCCGCGGCCACGCCCCCGCCCACCCGCTCGATGACCTCGCGCAGCGGGGTGCCCAGCTCGACCTCCCCGACGCCGGGCCGCACCACGTCGCCCACCACCGTGGCGACCACGATCCCCGGCGACCGTTCGGTGCCGAGCGAGCGGTGCCACTCCGGCCCCCGGGCCAGCACCTGGGCCACGGTGGCCAGCGTCTCCACGTTGTTGACCACGGTGGGGTTGGACGACGCGAACTCGGTGGCGACCCCGCTGGACGGGGCGCTCCAACCGCTGGACGGCACGGTGGCGAACAGCCCCTCGATGTAGGGCGGCACGAGGCGGGGCAGCGGGGCCTCGCCCTCGATCACCTGGAGCAGCCCGGTCTCCTCGCCGAACAGGTAGTGGTCCGGGCCCAGCACGACCTGGACCGTCAGGTCGCCGAGCAGCCCCGCTGCGGTCAGCTGGTCCACCGCACCGGCCAGGCGCTCGCATTCCGGCCCGAAGCGCTCCTTCACCCCGATGAACGCCCGCTCCGAGCCGACGGCGAAGGCGGCGATGGCCACCCCTTCGACCACGGCGTAGGGGTTGGCCCGCATGATGGCGCGGTCCTTGAACGTGGCGGGCTCACCCTCGGCGCCGTTGCACACCACGAAGGTGCGGTCGCCGCCCGCGGCATCGCTCACCGACTGCCACTTGCGCCCGGTGGGGAACCCGCCGCCGCCCCGGCCCCGCAGGCCGGACAGGATCACCTCCTGGATGGTGGCGCCCGGGCCCAGGCCGAGCGCCCGGTCCAGGCCGGTGCCGCCGCCCCGCGCCAGGAAGTCGTCGAGGTCGGCGACGGGTGGGTCCACCAGCAGGATGGGTTCCATGCGCCCACCCTAGGACCGGCCGGTTCCGGCCCTGGGCTGCCAGACTGCATCCCATGACCGCCGCCGTGCCCGACCTGCGCGCCACCCTGGGGGCGACGGAGATCGCCCGGGACACCATCCGGGTGGCGGGCCCCGACGCCGTCGCCTACCTCCAGGGCCAGCTCAGCCAGGACGTCGAGGACCTCGACGTGGGCACCACCGCCTGGTCCTTCCTCCTCCAGCCCACCGGCAAGGTGGACGCCTGGCTGCGGGTGACGCGCACCGCGGCCGACGAGGTGGTGCTCGACGTCGACGGCGGGCACCGCGACGCCCTGCTGGCCCGGCTGCGGCGCTTCCTGCTGCGCACCAAGGCCGACATCGACCCGCTCGACTGGCGGGCGGTCGCCCTGCGGGGCCCGGGGGCCGTGGCCGCCGCGGGCGATGCGCCGGCCGAGCTGCGCGTGCCCGCCGGATGGCCCGGGGTGGAGGGCGCCGACCTGCTCGGCCCGGAGGTGACGATCCCGGCGGGGGTGAGCGCCGTGGGCCGGGAGGCCTACGAGTCGCTGCGCATCCGCGCCGGCGTCCCCGTCCTGGGCGCGGAGCTGACCGACGCCACCATCCCGGCCGAGGCCGGGCCGTGGGTGATCGCCGAGTCGGTCGACTTCACCAAGGGCTGCTTCACCGGCCAGGAGCTGGTGGCCCGCATCGACAGCCGGGGCGGGCACGTGCCGCGGCTCGTGCGGGGCGTGGACCTGCCCGGGGGCGAGGCACCGGCGGTGGGTGCGGCGGTCACGGTCGACGGCAAGGAGGTGGGCCGGCTCACGTCGCTGGCGCCCCGGCCCGGTGGCGGCCACGTCGGGCTGGCGGTGGTGGGGCGGGCAGTGGCGCCTCCGGCCCCCGCCCTCGTGGGCGAGGTCGAGGCGACGGTCGTCGCGCTGCCGTTCCGGGACTGAGGGGACGGCTCGGGTGGCACCGACGTACTACGACGTCCTGGGGGTGGGCGTGACCGCCACGCCCGAGGAGGTCCGGGCCGCGTACCGCCTGGCCGCCCGCGACCACCATCCCGACGCGGGCGGCGATGCCGGGCGCATGCAGGAGGTCAACGCCGCCTGGCACGTCCTCGGTGACCCGGTCCGCCGCGCCGCGTACGACCGCGAGCTCGGTCGCCCGCCGCCGCCGACGTGGTCGAACGGGGACCGGCCCGAGGAGCCGGACGAGCCGCTCCACGTCGGGCTCGATCCCGACCTGTTCGACAGCCGGCCGATCGGCGAGACCCGGGCGCTGACGGGCTGGTGGGCCCTGCTGCCGCCGGCCACCGTCCTGGCCGCCATCGCCGCCTTCTTCGCCGCCTTCGTGTTCCGTGCCCCGAGCTTCCTGGCCCTGTCGGGTGGGCTGGGCATGCTGGGGCTGGGCCTGTTCGTGCTGGCCCCGCTGCGGGCGATGAGCCGCAAGCCATGACCCACTAGGGTCGCCGCGATGTCCGACATCGTGATGATCGTGAAGCTCACCACCGCCGCGGGGCGCCGGGACGAGGCGCTGGCGGTCCTGGGCAAGCTGGTCGACGCGGCCGAGGGCGAGCCGGGCACGCTCAGCTACGCCATGCACACCGATGCCGCCGACGGGGATGTGATCTGGTTCTACGAGGTGTACGCCGACCAGGCCGCGTTCGACGCCCACAGCGGCAGCACCACCATGGCCGAGATCGGGGCCGCGCTGGGCGGCGGCCTGGTGGCGGCCCTGCCCGAGATGCACCGGGTCGAGGTCGTGCGGCGCAAGGGCGAGGCGGGCTGACCCCGTCCCGGACGGCGATGGCCACCTACCTCGACCGCATCCTCGCCGCCCACCGGGCCGCGGCGGAGGCGGACGGCCGGGCGCTGGCCCCACTGGTGGCCGAGGCCCTCGCGCAGCCTCCGGCCCGGGGCTTCACCGCCGCGCTGCGGGGTGCCGACGGTGTCGGGGTGGTGGCCGAGGTCAAGCGGCGCTCGCCGTCCCAGGGCGACCTGGCCGCCGGGCTCGACCCGGCCGGCCTGGCGGGCGCGTACGAGCGGGGTGGGGCCTGCTGCCTGTCGGTCCTCACCGACCAGGAGTTCTTCGGCGGATCGCCGGACGACCTGCGGGCGGCGCGGGCCGCCACCGGGCTGCCGGTGCTGCGCAAGGACTTCACCGTCGCCCCCGTCGACGTGTGCGACGCCCGCATCATGGGGGCCGACGCCGTGCTGCTGATCGCGGCTGCGCTCGACGACGACGAGCTGGGCGAGCTGCACACGCTGGCGCTCGATGTGGGGCTGGACGTCCTGGTCGAGGTGCACGACGAGCAGGAGCTGGAGCGCGCCCTGGCCGTCGGCGCCGCACTGGTCGGGGTCAACCAGCGCGACCTGGTCAGCTTCGAGGTGGACCACGAGCGGGCCGAGCGGGTGGGCCGCGCCATGCCCGACACCGTGGTGCGGGTGGCCGAGTCCGGCATCCGCGGCCCCGACGACGCCCGCCGCTTGGCGGCCGCCGGGTTCGACGCGGTGCTGGTGGGCGAGTCGCTGGTGACCGCCCCCGACCCGGCCGCGGCGGTGGCCGCCCTGCGCGCCGCGGCGTCCTGAGCCGCCGGCATTTTCCGGTGCGGGGCCCGCACCTCGGCATCGGTAGCCTTCCAGCGTGTTCGTCAAGGTGTGCGGGATCACGAGCGAGGAGGACGCCCTGGTGGCGGTGGCCATGGGCGCCGACGCCGTGGGCTTCGTGTTCTCGCCCTCGCCCCGCCAGATCGCCCCCCAGCGGGCGGCCGACATCGCCCGGCGCCTGCCCGCCGAGATCGTCACCGTAGGCGTGTTCCGGGACGAGACCCGCGAGCGGGTGATCAACGTCGTCCACCAGGCGCGGCTGCGGGCCGCGCAGCTGCACGGGCATGAGTCCAGCGCCGACTGCCACTGGGTGCGCCAGCGGGTGCGGTGGCTGATCCGGGGGTTCGCGGCCGGCGACCCTCACCTCGACCAGGCCGACGAGTACGGCGCCGACGCCATCCTGATCGACTCCTCCGCCCCCGGCTCGGGCGAGGTGTTCGACTGGTCCCTGGCCGAGGGCGCCCCGTCCAACCGGCGGATCATCCTGGCCGGCGGCCTGACCCCGGCCAACGTGGCCGACGCCATCCGGGTCGTGCGCCCCTGGGGGGTCGACGTGTCGACCGGGGTCGAGGCCCGCCCTGGCCGCAAGGACGCCAGCAAGATCCGGGCCTTCGTTGAAGCCGCCAAAGCCGCCGAGCCCCCCGCCCCGCCCGAGCAGGGCGACCGC
>DASRJN010000417.1:0-2358 GCA_035649455.1 Acidimicrobiales bacterium | reverse complement strand
CCGATGTCCCAGGGCGCGGGACCGCCGTGGTACGACGCATCCCAGGGCACCCCGGTCATCCGCTCGTGACTGGTCGGCTCCCGGCCGCCGAACGGATGCTCCGACCCCACCTGCGCCAGCGTAGGACCGCGACCGCGAGCGGGCCGGACGGCGAGGTGTGCCAAAATTCACATCGTGGCTCTGGGGGGACTCGCCGCGACCGCGGCGGATGAGGGCGCCCGCGCGGCCGGCACGCCGCGCCCCACGCTGGCGCGGCAGCCGGCGCTCGACGGGCTGCGCGGCGTGGCCGTCGCCGCCGTCGTCGCCTTCCACCTGGAGCACCTGTCGGGTGGGTTCCTGGGCGTCGACCTGTTCTTCGTGCTGTCCGGGTTCCTGATCACGTCGCTGCTGCTGGTCGAGTTCGACGGCCGGAACGCCATCGACCTCGGCCGGTTCTGGTCGCGGCGCGCCCGGCGGCTGCTGCCAGCGCTGTTCCTGTTGCTGGGCGCGGTGGCGCTGCTGATCGAGGCCGAGGTCCTCCGCCAGGGCCCGGGCTTGCGGGGCGATGCGCTGGCGACGCTCGGCTACGTCGCCAACTGGCACGCCATGGCCCGGGACATCGGCTACTGGGACATGTTCGCCCAGCCGTCCCCGTTCGACCACATGTGGAGCCTGGCGATCGAGGAGCAGTTCTACCTGCTGTGGCCGCCCCTCGTGGTCGGCATCCTGGTGCTGGCCCGCCGGCGCGGGGGCGGTGGGCGCCGCCTGGTCGGCCGCGTCGCCATCGCCGGCGCGATCGCCTCGTTCGCCGTCCTGGCGCTCACCTGGACCGCCACCGACACCAGCCGCGCCTACTACGGGACGGACTCCCGGGTGGGACCGACGCTGCTCGGCGCCGCGCTGGCGGCCCTGGTGGCCGGCCCGATCGACGCAGCGGGCAGCCCACCCGGGGCCGGCCGTTCCCGCCGGATCCGCGGCTGGTGGGCGCCCGCTGCGGGGATCGCGGCGCTCGCCTTCCTGCTCTGGTCGTTCGCCGCGGTGCGCGGCACCCAGCCCACCTACTACCGCGGCGGTCTCGCGGCGTTCGCCTTGGCCGCCGTCGTCGTCGTGGCCGTGGTCGTTCGGGGTCGGGCGGGCCCGCTCGGCGCCGTGCTCGGCTTCGCGCCCCTGCGCGGGCTCGGGATCATCAGCTACGGCGTCTACCTGTGGCACTGGCCGGTCATCGTCTACACCACCCCTGAACGCACCGGGCCGGACGGCTGGTTGCTCGACGCCGCGTGCGTGGCCCTGACACTCGCCCTCGCGATCGGGTCGTTCGTGCTGATCGAGCGCCCCATCCGCCGGGGCGCGCTCCGGGGCGGCGTCCGGGGCATGCGGGCACCCCTGGCGCTGGGCGGCGCCATCGCGGCCCTCGCCGCGCTGGTCGTCGTGGCGACGATCGGCGCGCCCGCGTCGTCGGACGCGACCGTGGTGGCCGGCCCGGCCCGGGACGCCTCGGACTATCCGGCCCAGTCGCTGTCCGAGTCGGTGAAGGCGGTGACCGAGCCGGTGCCGTCGGGGGCCGAGCCGGTGGCGACGGCGCCACCGGTGCCGTCGCGGAGTCCCCGAATCCTCCTGGTGGGCGACAGCGGACCGATCTTCCTCGGCCCGGCGCTGACGGCCGAAGCGGAGAGGGACGGCGCGGTCGCGGCCTACGACTCGCAGTTGGGCTGCACGCCACTGATCCCGGAAGGCAAGCTCCGCTATGGCGGGCAGACTCTCGACCTGCCGGTCTGCCACGACACGCGGAGGCGGACGTGGGCCGGGCTGGTCGCCCGGTTCGACCCCGACGTGGTCGTCTACTACCTGGCGGCCGTCACCGGCCTGGGCCAGGTCTGGATGGGCGACGCGTGGGTCGGCGACTGCGACCCCGCCTATGCCGCCTACCTGCGGCAGACCCTCACGGAGGATGCCGACGTCCTCGGCGCTCGGGGTGCGACCGTCGCGTTGACGACGACACCGCCGACGGCGATCGCGACGCTGAGCGAGGAGGGCCGTGCCGCCCTGGACTGCCGCGACGCCACGTACCGGGCGGTGGCCGCCCGCCACCCGCACACCGAACTCCTCGACCTGCGGGCCGAGGTCCAGCGGGGAGTCGACGCGGCCGAGGACAACATGTGGCGCGATCCCGTCCACCTCTCGGACGACGGCGCGGCCCGGGTGTCCCGATGGCTGGTCCCGGCCAGCGTCGCCCTCGTCGACCCGCAACGCCTCACCGAGATCAGCACCGCCGGCGCCGCCGGTACTCCCGACGGATGAAGGCCGGGGCGTGAGGCAGCAGGGCCGCCTGACGGTCCGGATCCATCGCGAAGTAGCTGCCCTCGACCATGCCCGTGCAGC
>DASRJN010000416.1:0-4896 GCA_035649455.1 Acidimicrobiales bacterium | reverse complement strand
CTACGTCAAGGTGGCCGAGGGGTGCGACCGGGCGTGCGGCTTCTGCGCCATCCCGTCGTTCCGGGGCCGGCAGCGCAGCCGAGCCTTCGACTCGCTGCTGTCCGAGGTGTCGGACCTGGCCGCCGGCGGCGTGCGGGAGATTGTCCTGGTGGCCCAGGACCTGGCTGCCTACGGCCGTGACCAGGGCCGCGGCACCCGCGCCATCGTCCCGCTGGTGGGCGCGGTGGCCGAGCAGGTCGACCGGGTGCGGCTGCTGTACCTGTACCCGTCCGACCTGACCGACGGGCTCGTCGAGGCCGTCGGCGCCACCGGCGTGCCCTACTTCGACCTGTCGCTGCAGCACGCCTCCGGGCCGCTCCTACGCCGCATGCGCCGGTGGGGCGACGGCGAGCGCTTCCTGGCCCGCATCGCGCGGATCCGCTCGGCGGAGCCCGAGGCCGCGTTCCGGTCGAGCTTTATCGTCGGCTACCCGGGCGAGACCGAAGCCGACCACGACGAGCTGCTGGCGTTCGTGGCCGAGGCCGACCTCGACTGGGGCGGTTTCTTCGCCTACAGCGCGGAAGAGGGCACGTATGCGGCCGGCCTCGAGGGCGCGGTGGCTCCTTCGCTGGTAGACGAGCGGCTGGCCGAGCTGCGGGAGCTGCAGGACGGCATCACCGCCCGCCACCGGGACGCGCTGATCGGCTCGGTCACCGAGGTGCTGGTCGACGCCCCGGGCATGGCTCGCAGCCATCGGGAGGCACCCGAGATCGACGGCATCGTGGCCGTGCCCGACGACCTGCCGGTAGGCGAGCTGGTCAAGGTCCTGGTGCACGGCGCCGCCGGCCCCGATCTCGAAGCGTCGCGGGTGTAGGCGGTCGTGGTGGAGACCTCGTCCTTCGGGCCGTCGGCCCTGGCCACCCCGGCCAACGCCGTCAGCTTCGCCCGCCTGCTGCTGGCCCCGCTCCTGTGCCTGATCATCGTGGCCGAGGGCCCGTCCTACGGCGTGCTGGCCCTGTGGATCGTGCTGGCCTCCACCGACGGGCTGGACGGTTGGCTGGCCCGGCGCATGGGCACGACGCGTTCAGGCGCCTTTCTCGACCCGCTGGCCGACAAGGCGCTGATCCTGGGGGCCATGTGGGCGATCGTGGCCGACGGCGGGTTCTGGTGGTTCCCGGTGGCGCTGATCACCATGCGGGAGCTGGCCATCTCGGCCTTCCGGTCGTACTGGGGGCGCCAGGGGCTGGCCGTGCCCGCCCGGTTCTGGGCCAAGGTGAAGACAGTGGTCCAGGCGGTGGCGGTGGGGATGGCGCTGGCCCCGCCCATCGCCGAGCACCAGGCGTGGCTGGCGAGCACCGCGCTGTGGCTCGCAACCGGCCTGACCCTGGTCACGGGGGCGCAGTACCTGATGGAGGGCAGCCGGGCCACCGCTACGGCCGGCGTCCGGGTCGAGCCGTCGTAGGCAGCCGTCGCAGGAACGGGGGAGCGGAGCAGACATGCGTTGCGAGATCGTGGCGGTCGGCACCGAGCTGCTGCTCGGTCAGATCGTCGACACCAACTCGGCCTGGCTGGGCGAACAGCTGGCGCTGGCGGGCATCGACGTCACCCACGAGCAGACCGTGGGCGACAACCTCGACCGCATCGTCAACGCCCTGGAGCTGGCGCTGGGGCGGGCGGACGCGGTGATCGTCTGCGGCGGGCTCGGTCCCACGCAGGACGACATCACCCGGGACGCCATCGCCAAGGTGATGGGGGCCGCGCTGGTCCCCGACGACGACGTGGCCGACCGCATCCTCGAGCGCTTCGCCGCCCGGGGACGGCGCATGCCAGCCAACAACATGCGCCAGGCGCTGGTCCCCGAGGGCGCGGTGGCGATCGCGGATCCGCAGCCCGGCACCGCCCCCGGCCTCATCTGCCCGGTGGGCGACAAGGTGATCTACGCCGTCCCGGGCGTGCCCTACGAGTTGCAGGAGATCATCTCGGGCGCGGTGCTGCCCGACCTGGCCCGGCGGGCGGGCAGCGTGGCGGTGATCCGCTCCCGGACGCTGCGCACGTGGGGCGACAGCGAGTCGGGGCTGGCCGAGAAGCTGGCCGACCACATGCTCGCGCTCGACTCGGCCGGGCCGGGCGCCCCCACGCTGGCCTTCCTGGCCAGTGGCATCGAGGGCCTGAAGGTGCGCATCACGGTCAAGGCCGACTCCGAGGACGCCGCCGCCCGCCTCATCGCCGGCGAGGACGAGATCGTCCGCAGCCTCATCGGCGACATCGTGTTCGGGGTCGACGACGAGACCATGGAGCACGCGGTGGCGTCGTTGCTGCTCGCCCGTGGCCTCACCCTGGCGGTGGCCGAGTCGCTGACCGGCGGCCTGGTGGCGTCCCGCCTGGTGAACGTCTCGGGCGCCAGCGAGTGGTTCCGGGGCGGGGTGGTGTCCTACGCCAGCGACGTGAAGTACTCGTTGCTGGACGTCCCCGAGGGCCCGGTGGTCTCGGCCGCGGCCGCCGCGGCCATGGCCACGGGGGTGGCAGCCAAGCTGGGCGCCGATGTCGGCCTGGCGGTGACCGGTGTGGCCGGCCCCGACAGCCAGGAGGGCCACCCTCCGGGCACTGTGTTCATGGCCGTCGCCCTCCCGGACCAGCAGCCGATCACGGTCGAGGCGGGCCTCCCCGGCGATCGCGCCCGGGTGCGCCAGTTCGCCTGCATCTCCCTGCTCGATCTCCTGCGCCGTACCCTGTCCCGCTCCGCCTGAGCGCGGGCGGTCCGGGGGGTCGGGGTCGGTCCCTCAGGGCCAGATGGTGCTGGTACCCGAATCGGCCAGCGCGACCCACGTGCGCCCGGGCGTGAGGCGCACGAGCTGCCCGGCCGCGTCGTAGTACTGCGTCGGTGCCGCCAGCGAGGGCTTGATCCAGCGCGCGTTGATGACCTGCCCGCCGGTGAAGACCCAGGCATCGCCCTCGCCCACGAGCTGTGCCTCGCGGATGGGCACGCCGAACTGGTCCTCCACGTCGGTGTTGGCGTAGGCGGTGAACGACACGATCACGTTCTCGGGCGCGATCTGCTCGCCCAGCGCGTCGACGTGCGGCGTGCCCGACTGGCTCCGGGCATATCCATAGCCGTTCCAGGCGTAGTCGACCGGCGCCGAGCCGGCCCCGACCGCGAACACGATGTTGACACCCGAGACCGGCGTGCCTCCGGAGGCCGGCTCGCCGGGCGCCCGGTAGGCGAACAGCTGGGGCGGGACGGTGCCGCCGTAGCCCGCGCCGAAGATCTCCAAGGTCGAGTTGATCATCAGGTTGTGGGGCGCCCGGCGGTTGCGGTCGCGGTGGTAGAAGCCGCTGGCGGCGTCGTAGCCCACATCGATCATGCCTGCGTCTCGTACCCGGGCGGCGAAGCTGGGGTTGGCTCCCGACCAGGCGAACAGCGGTGTGCCGAGCGGCTGGAACAGCCCGATGTCCGAGGTCCTTGCCGACCGCACGGGGCCGAGAGGCTCGGCGTCCCGGGAGTGGAACACGGCCATGAACCGGGTCACGGCCCCCTCGACCCGCTCCTCGTACACCACGTCGGCCTGGTTCAGCCCGATCTGGGGCCGTGAGTCGGGCTCGACGTTGTCGATCTTGACGGCCAGCGCGGGCCGCGCCGCCACGCCCGGGTCCACCACCGGCTGCCCCGTCAGCGGGTACACCGGCGCGGGAGCCGGCGGGGGAGTGGTCGGCGGCGCCGTGGTCGTGGTGGTGGTCGTCGTCGTCGTGGTGGTGGTGGTGGGCGTGGACCCCGACGAGATCACCTGGGTGGTGATCAGGCCGGCCGACACGATCACCACCACGGCCACCCCGCCCGCGATGGCGCGCCCCCGCGGGGTCGCCACGAAGCGCTTCAGTCGTTCGAGGACGCCGCCCGAGGGCGGCGGGCCATCGCCCCAGCTCTTGCTCGCCACGACGAGAGCGTGACGCACGCACGCCCCGTCACGCAACTCGCCTCCCTCGCGCAGAACGTGGTCGACGGCAACGGCCCGTCACCCCTCCTGTCGCCCAGCGGACCGCTCACGTTCACGCCACATGCCCCCTCAGCTGGGAGCGAGCGGCGCTCGCGGGTGCGCCCGTGCAATCTGCCCGATCGCCACCGGCTGCCGGTGGCAGGCTGTGCGGGTGCGCCTGTTCATCGGGATCATGCCCCCGGGCGCGGCGCTGGACCAGGTGGCCGGCGTGCGCCGCCCGGAGCGCCCCGGGGTGCGCTGGACCACCCGCGACCAGTGGCACGTCACTCTGCGCTTCCTCGGCGAGGTCCCCGATCCCGCCCCGGTGGCCGACGCCCTCGACGCCGCCCCTCTGGCCCGGTGCTCAGCCGTCCTCGGCCCCGAGGTCGGGCCGCTGGGCCGCCGGGTGGTGTGCGTGCCGGTGGCCGGCCTGGACGACCTGGCCGCCGGGGTGATCGCCGCCACCGCCGGCTTCGGACGCCCGCCCGAGCCTCGGCCGTTCCATGGTCACCTGACCCTGGCCCGCGTCACCCGGGGCTCGCTGCAGGACCTGCTGGGCGAGCCCGTCTCCGCCCGCTTCGGTGTCCGGGCCGTGCGCCTGGTGCGCAGCCGCCTGGGCCCCCAGGGCGCCCGCTACGACGACGTCCACGTGCGCCGGCTGTAACTGACCGCACGGATCACACTGATCCCACCGGATGGTCCTTGAACGAACAATTGTTCGAAACTACAGTCGTGTCGTTCCGTCAGGGCTCGATCTGCGGGGCCCGAAAGTGTCACACCCCCTTCGTATCTTCTGCTCCGCACGTTCCGCACCCACCGCAGAAAGGACCACACCGGTGGACCGTCAGAAGAACCTCGAGATGGCCCTCAGCCAGATCGAGAAGCAGTTCGGCAAGGGCTCGGTCATGAAGATGGGCGAGAAGGGCACCATGGCGATCGAGGCCAT
>DASRJN010000415.1:0-9037 GCA_035649455.1 Acidimicrobiales bacterium | reverse complement strand
CTTCAGCCGGCTGGCCCTGGGGGCCATCACCACGTCCGGGCTCCAGTTCGAGGCCATCCTCATGGCCGGGTTCGGGCTCCACATCCTCCGGGCCGACGACTACACCGATCCCCGCATCACCTACCTGCTCCACGAGCTGGGCGAGGAGACCCGACACTCGCGGCTGTTCATCCGCCTGCTCGAGCAGCTGGGCCCGCTCGCCCCCAACCCCATGGACAACTGGCTGGTGGAGAACGTGGGCAAGCGGGTGGTCCAGCAGGTGATCCGGCGGCCGCCGGTGATGTTCACCATGGTGCTGGCCGGTGAGGAGATCCCCGACCTGCTGCAGAAGCTGGCGGTGGACCATCCGGGCACCGACCCGTTCGTGCGCGAGGTCAACCGCTACCACCGCCAGGAAGAGGCCCGCCACCTGGCCTTCGCCCGCATGGTGCTGCCCGAGATGTGGCAGCGTGCCAGCCTGGCCGACCGGTTCATGGTGCACAACGTGGCCCCGCTGCTGATCCGGGAGATGTACGAGAACATGATCCACGCCGGCGTCTTCGACGCCGTGGGCCTGCCGGGCGTGCCCACCTGGCGGGCGGCCCGGAACCATCCGGGCCGGGTCAAGGTGCGGGTCGAGGCCACCCGCCCGGTGCTCGCCACCCTCATCGACGCAGGCGCCGTCGAGCGCGGCAAGATCCCTCGCGCCTGGCAGGGCCTGTGCGGGGTCGACCCCGGCGGCGAGCCCCGGGACGGCGACGCCACCTACTGATCGGGCGGCGTTCGGGTCGCCTGGGCTCCAACCAGGCGACCCAGACGATTCAGGCGATTGATGCGGCCGGGCCGGGTGACGGGTCAGGCGATGGCTCGTAGGACGATCTCGGTGTCCTCGGTGGGGGCGACGCCGAGGTCGGCCAGCTGGGCGAGGCAGGTGTCCATGGCTCGGCGGGCCGCAGCTCGGTCGCCCCGGGCCAGGTGGGAGGCCACGATCAGCCGGTGCGCGGGCTCGGACCAGGGCTCGGTCTCCACCGCCCGGGCGCCGAGGCGCAGGGCTTCCTCGGGGTTGCCGGCCGCGAGGGTCAGCTCGCCGGCCCGCACCGCGGCGGCCACGAAGCGGGCCGAGAGGCGGTCCCGGTGGGGGAGCGCCCACTCCTCATACCCCGCGTCGGACAGGTACGGGCCCCGGTAGAGGCTCAGGGCGCGCCGGTAGAGGTCGAGCGCGGCCGACGGCTCGCCGGTCCGCTCGGCTTCGGTCGCCCGGTCGAGCAGGTCCTCGATCTGCCAGGCGTCGACCTCCAGCCAGCCGTGGGTGGTCAGCCGCAGCGTGGCGCCCTCGCTGCGCACGAAGAAGGACGGGGCGCCCTCACGCCGCTCCGGCTCCAGCACCGCCAGCAGGTACGACAGCGTGACCCGCAGGTTGCGCAGGGCGGCCGCGGTGTCGAGGTCGGGCCACAGGGCGCCGGCCAGCTCCTCGCGGGTGCCCCCGCCCCGGGCCAGGAGCACGAGCAGCAGCGCCCGCACCCGCTCCCGGCGCCAGTGCGGATGGTCGACGATCCGGCCCGACCGGCGCAGCGTGGTGGGGCCGAGGACCGACAGCTCCAGCGGCGCGGACGGCTCGGGCGGCACCGTGTCGAGCAGGGTGCGGGCCCAGGTCCGCAGGGCCTTGGGCGCCCCCGGTCGGTCGATGAGCCGGCCGAGCGCGGTGCGGGCCACCGGCCCGGCGTCGGCGACCCGGGTCTCGGCTCCCGGCTGGCCGCCGGCCGCGGCTGCGGTGGCCAGCTCGATCGCCCACACCATGGGGAGGTGGAACGGCGTGGCCGCCCAGTCCTGGCCCCGCAGCGACGCCGCCGGCTCCAGGTCGCCCCGCTCCCGCAGCGCCACCAGCGCCTCGGACAGCCGCAGCGCCGAGCGGTAGCACGGACCGATGTCGAGCGCCTCGTACTGGCCCCGGGTCTCGGGGATCAGCACGTACAACAGCGGCAGGCGGCGCAGGTGGTTGTAGTACTGGCGGCCCTCCGACACCTTGTGCCCGTCGACCGCAGCGGCCAGCAGCCGCGCCGCCTCCGCCTCGTCGCCCTTGGCCACCGCGATGGTGGCGTCGGACAGCCGCAGCGTGGCCTGCAGGCTGGGCAGCGGGTGGGGGCCGCCGTACTGGCGGCACAGCAGGATGTGCTGGTCGGCCGCCTCCACATCGCCCGCGAACGCGGCCCGGGCCGCGGCCATGCCGTAGCCGATGGCGCGGGTGTGGTCGTTGCCCGAGCGCTCGAGCTCGTCGACCATGCGCTGGAGCGCGTCGCGGGCGCGATCGCCGTCGCCGCACAGCTCGTGGCAGTTGACCTCGAGGATGGAGAGCGCGCCCCGCAGCGCGGGGCTGGCCTGGGCCACGGCCAGCTCGGCGTGGCGCCGGGCGGCCTCGGCGAACCCCAGGGCCAGCTCGGCCCCGGCTCGCAGCCAGGTGACGCTGGCCCGCCAGTAGGGCGCCACCTCGTCGTCGTCGATGCTGTCCAGTGCGGCGAGGACGCTGCCGGCGTCGCCCAGCGTGTCCGCGATCAGGGCATGGCCGAGGGCGATCACGCCGCGGGCCTGGGGCAGCTGCTCGAGCCGGTGGGCGTAGCCCCACAGCCGGCCGAACAGCTCGACGTCCTCGCGCCAGTGGGCGTACATGGCCAGGTGCTCGACCGCGGCCAGCAGGCCCAGGTCCTCCCCTTGGTCGGCGAAGCGCTCGGCCGCTGCGCTGAGCAGCTCGATGGCCCGGTCGACGTCGGTCGTCGACGCGGCCACCCCGGCCACCAGCAGGCCCTCGGGGCTGGCCCGGACCGGCTCGGGCAAGCTGGCGTAAAGGCGCCCGACCCCGCTGAACGCGGCGAGCACGTGAGCCCGGGTCCCGGTGCGCAGCATGGCGCGCAGCTCGTCGTGCGCCTCCGCCGCCACCAGCAGGTCGGTGGCCTGGCGGACGTCGCGGGTGGCGAGGGCCAGGCCGGCCCGGCGCTGCACCTCCCGCCGCTCGCTCGGATCCAGCTGCTCGGACAGCGAGTCGGACCAGACCGGGTGGATGGCGTACCAGCCGAGCTCGTCGCACGACACCAGCGGCAGCCGCGCCATGAGCGAGCCCAGGTGGATGTTGCCGCCCAGCACGGTGTCGATCAGCGCCTGGTCCGCTCCGCCCAGCGCGGCGACCGTGGCCACCACGCGGCGATCGCCCTCGGACAGCGCGTTCATGACCTCCTCGGCGAGGAAGTCGTCGATCGAGCTGCGGGCGCCGGCGGTGCGCAGCTCGGCCAGGGCGGGCCACCCGCCCAGGTCGCCCAGCCGGTCCCGGGGAATGCCCCGGAGCGCGGCGAACTGGGCCAGTTCGTCCTCGCCGAAGGCCAGGTCGGGCTCGCCGAGGCACTCGACCTGGCCCTGGGCCGACAGGCGGGCGAGCGGCAGCGGGGGCTCGGTGCGCCCGCTCAGCACCACATGCCCATTGGCGGGGAGGCCGTCCACCAGCCCGGTGAGGACGGCCGCGCCGGGCGAGTGCGGCCCGACCTCGTGGACGTCGTCGAGCACCAGGCACACCTGGCGGGGCGACAGCCGCCACAAGTCGCTGGCCAGCAAGGCGCCCAGGGCGTGGGAGTCGAGCTCGCCCGGCTGGTGGACCTGGGGCAGGTCGGCGCCGAGGGCGTCGGCCAGCCCGGCGGCCAGGCGGCGGGCGTCGTCGTCGCCGGGCCCACACCCGAGCCAGCAATCGATGCCGCGCGGTGCCAACGCGTTCTCGTCGAAGGCCTGAGCCAGCAAGACCGACTTGCCGAAGCCCGGGCCGGCAACGATCACGGTTATCTGACGATCCCAGCGACCCTGAAGCCGGCGCAGCAGTGTGCTGCGCCTGATCAGGGGTCGGCCCGGCCGTGAAGGAGCGTAGCGGTAGGGCCGCGACACGCAGGCGGAGCTTAACCGGCTCGATCCGTCACCAACGGCGTACTAATCGACCCCCAGTCTCATTCCCCGAGGTCGTGCCGCCACTCTGTGACGACATTCACGCCTGGGTGAGCGCGCGGTTAGTGCGTCAGGGCGTCGCGTACCGCGCTCTCGAGCGGTCGGGCCCCCATCTCGTCCAGATGGACGTAGCGGGCACCCATGGTGGTGGCCAGCTCCCGGGCCAGGCCGAGACGGGTGGGCCCGTCCTCGGCGTCGACCACGATCGCGTCGAGGTTGGCCGCGGCCACGTCGGTCGCCGCGGCCTGGGCCCGCTCGGCGGCCCCCGTCTGACCGGTCGCCCGCCCGTCGGTGACCAGCACCAGCAGCGGCGGCCAGCCATCGGTAGCGGCCCGGCGGGCGATGGCCAGGGCTGCGGTGATGCCCTCGGCCAGGGGCGTGACGCCGCCGGTGGGCAACTCGGCCAGGCGGGTGCGGGCCAGCTCGACGCTGGCGGTCGGGGGCAGCACTACCTCGGCGCTGTCGCCCCGGAAGGTCAGCATCGCCACCCGGTCGCGCCGCAGGTAGGCGTCGGCCAGCAGCCCGAGCACGGCGCCGGTGGCCGCCTCGACCCGCTGGTGGGTGCCCATCGAGCCGCTGGCGTCCACGGCCACCACGACCGTGCGCCCGACCGTGCGGGCGCGCACGGGCTCGCGCAGGTCCTCGACCGTCAGCAGGGGACCGTCCGGGTCCCCCTGGCGGCGCTCGGCCGCAGCCCGCACCGTGGCGGCCAGGGCCACGCCGCCCAGCGGGCCGTCGCCGGGGGCCTGGTGCCCGACCATCCGGCCCCGGCCCTCGCTCTGGGTGATCCGTCCCGCCCGGGCCTCGTGCGGGGGCGGCGGGGGTGGGGCGTCGTCGGTGGGGGCGTCGGCGGGCGGCAGGTCGGGCGAAGGCGTCGGCGGGTTGTTGAAGGCCGTGCCCGCCAGCGACTCCCACGTGCCCGCGGGCACGCTCGGCGGCGCCCAGCCCGAGGGGGGCGGCGGGGGCAGCGGTGGCGATCCGGGCGACGAGCCGCCGTCCGGCGGCCCGTCGCCCGGAGCTGGGCCGGCGGCTTCCTCCCCCGCGTCGGCGGCTTCGGCTTCGTCCGCGTCGGCCTCGCCGGCGTCCTCCTGCGGGGCCGTCTCCTCGCTCCCGGATTCCGCCCCGGCGGCGGGCTCCTCGGCGGTCTCGGGGGCCGGGGGCGGCGGCGATCCCATGCTGAACGCACCCGACCACAGATGCCCGCTCGGCGGGTCGATGACGGGAGCGGGCGGGATGTCGGCCGGGGGCTCGACGGCCTCCGGCTCGGGCACGGGGGCGGGCGGCGGCGGAGGCGGAGGCGCGGGGGCCGCGGCGGGCTCGTGGTCGAGCAGGCCCGCCAGCAGGGACTCGTCCACCGGCCCGGGTGCCGGGGGCGGTGCGGGCTCGGGCACCGGCGGGAGCGGGTGGGCGTCGGCGAAGGACTGCCGGGCCGCGGCCAGCGCGGCTTGCAGCTCGTCGGGGTTGAGCGTGGGCGGATCGAACGGCCGGCGCCGGCGGCGGTGGGCCAGCGCGATCCCGGCCACCCGCTCCACGTCGGACGACGTCGCCACCGAGCGTCCCTCCCAGCCCGCGAAGGCGGCTGCGGCGCGGCACAGCACCAGGTCGGCCCGCAGGCCCTCGGCGCCCACGCTGACGGCCAAGCGGCAGGCGAAGTCGACCACGGTGTCGGGCAGGTCGGCGGGCATGGCCGCGGCCAGCCGGGCACGTAGCACGATGTCGCCCTCGCCCCCCTCCACCCGGCCGCCGGCGTCGTGGGTGAGGCGGCGGCGCACGACCTCGGCCCGGGCGCGCGGGTCGACGGGCGCCTTGATGGGCACGGACAGGCCGAAGCGGTCGAGCAGCTGGGGCCGCAGCTCGCCCTCCTCCGGGTTCATCGAGCCGACCAGGACGAACCGGGCCGGGTGCGAATGCGAGACGCCGTCCCGCTCGACCCGGTTGACGCCCGACCCGGCCACGTCCAGCAGCACGTCGACCAGGTGGTCGGGCAGGAGGTTGACCTCGTCCACGTAGAGCACCCCACCGTGGGCGGCCGCCAGTAGGCCGGGGCGGAACACGGTGTCGCCCTCGATCAGCGCGGCCTTCAGGTCGAGGGTGCCGAGGACGCGGTCCTCCGTGGCGCCTAGGGGGAACTCCACGAAGGGGGCCCCACCCGGCAGCATCCCGGCCAGGCCCCGGGCCAGGGTCGACTTGGCCGACCCCTTGTCCCCCCGCAGCAGCACGCCGCCGATGCCGGGGTCGACCGCCGCCAGCAGCAGCGCCAGGCGCGCCTCGTCCTGGGCCACGATGGCGCTGAACGGGAAGCGGGCCAGGCTGGTCACGGTCGCCCGCTTGGATGGAGATGTAGCCCTGTCATGTCCGCTGTTCCTCCCAGCCCTCCGCCTCCAGCACTGCGTCGACGAGGCACTTGCGCGCGGAGTCACTCGCGTACCACATACCGCGTCGATGTGCTTCTAGCAGGCGTTCGGCAATCGCGCGCAACGCCCAAGGATTGGAGTCCCTGAAGAAGGCACGAATGTCGGCGTTCGCCACGTACGACTCGGTCACCCGCTCGTACATCCAGTCCTCCACGACCCGAGCCGTGGCGTCGTAGCCGAAAAGGTAGTCCACGGTCGCCGCCAGCTCGAACGCCCCCTTGTAGCCGTGGCGGCGCATGGCGTTGATCCAGCGCGGGTTGAGCACCCGGCTGCGCACCACGCGGGCCGCCTCCTCGGCCAGGGCCCGGACCTTGGGCGCGGCGGGGTCGGAGGAATCGCCGAACCAGGCCCGTGGCTCGCGCCCGCTCAGCGCCCGCACCGCCGCCACCATCCCGCCGTGGTCCTGGAGGTAGTCGTCGCTGTCGAAGATGTCGTGCTCGCGGTTGTCCTGGTTCTTGACCGCCACCTCGATGGCGGCGAAGCGGCGGCGCATGGCCTCGGGGGCCGGCTCGCCCGCCCGGTCCCGCCCGTAGGCGAAGCCGGACCACGCCAGGTAGACCTCGGCCAGATCGGCGTCGGTGCGCCACGAGCCCCGCTCGATGACCGGCAGGATCCCCGAGCCGAAGCCACCCGGCGGCGGCCCCCAGATGCGGGCGTCGTCGACCCCCGCGGCCCGCACCGGGTTGTCGCACTCGTCCTCCTCCAGGCCGGCCACCAGCCGGACCCCGTCGTCCAGCAGGGCCACGAGGTGGGGGAAGGCGTCGCGGAAGAACCCCGAGATCCGCAGGGTGACGTCGACCCGGGGCCGGCCCAGCTCGGCCAGGGGGACCGGCTCCAGCCCGGTGACCCGGCCCGACTCGGCGTCCCAGGTGGGACGGACGCCCAGCAGCGCCAGCGCCTCGGCCGCGTCGTCGCCTCCCGTGCGCATGGCGGCCGTGCCCCACAGCACCAGACCCACGGTGGTGGGTGGCCGGCCCGTCTCGTCCATGTGCCGGGCCACGAGCTCGTCGGCCAGCCGCCGGCCCACGTCCCAGGAGAGGGCCGAGGGCAAGGCCTTGGGGTCGACGGAGTAGAAGTTGCGGCCGGTGGGCAGCACGTGGGCCGCGCCCCGGGTGGGCGCCCCGCTGGGCCCCGCGGCGACATAGCCACCCGCCAGGGCGGTGAGGGTGGCGGTCACCTCGTCCTCGGTGGCGGCCAGGGCGGGGATCAGCCGGGTGCAGATCCAGTGCTCGACCGCGGCGGTCGGGTCCTGGGGATCGGCCGGTCCGGACCAGCCCCGGGCGGCCAGGGCCTCGACCCGGTTGCGGCACTCGGCCTCGAGCTTGTCCACCTCGTGGCGGCGCTCGCTGCGAGGGTCGATGCCCAGGTCGGCGGCCACCACGCCGCGCAGGGAAGGGACCGGTCCCTGGGCCAGGCGGGTCACGGCCAGCACGAGGTCGACCAGCGCCTCGCCCTCGGGTGCCCGGCCCAGCACGTGCAGCCCGCCCCGGATCTGGGCGTCCTTGAGCGCGCACAGGTAGCCGTCGACGTGCAGAACCATGTCGTCGAACTCGTGATCCGCGAGTCCCTCGGCCAGGCCGAGGTCGCGGTGGATCTCGGCGTCGACCAGCACCTCCCACACCTGGCGGCGCAGGGCGGGGAGCTTGGCCGGGTCCATGGCCTGGGAGCTGGCGTAGGCGTCGAGCAGGGTCTCGATGCGAGCCAGGTCGTCGGTGGCCTCGGCCCGGGTCATGGGCGGAGTGAGGTGGTCGACCACCACTGCGTGCGCCCGCCGCTTGGCCTGGGTGCCCTCGCCCGGGTCGTTGACCACGAACGGGTAGACGAGCGGCAGGTCGCCCAGCGCGGCGTCGGGGAAGCAGGCGGCCGAGAGGGCGTTGGCCTTGCCCGGCAGCCACTCCAGCGTGCCGTGCTTGCCCACGTGCACCACGGCGTCGGCGCCCCACCCGGCCTCGAGCCAGCGGTAGAAGGCGAGGTAGTGGTGGGGCGGGGGCACGTCGGGGGCGTGGTACGTGCCGATGGGGTCGTCGCCGAAGCCCCGGGGAGGCTGGATGGTGACCAGCACGCCGCCCAGGTCCAGCCCGGGGAACACGAGGTCGCCATCCTGGACGTAGATCTCGCCCGGCGGCGGTCCCCAGATCCTCGTGACCTCGGCCTGCGCCCGCTCGGGCAGGGTGGCGAACCACTGGGCGTACTCGGTGGCGGGGAGGCGGCCGGCCCCGGCGGCGGCCTGCGCCGGGGTGAGCGTCGGGCGGTCGTAGGTGAGGCGGTCGGCCAGCAGGGCCATGAGGCCGTCCCCGTCGGCCGGGAAGTCGTCCACCCGGTAGCCCGCACCCCGCAGGGCGCGGAGCAGGTCGATGACCGAAGCGGGCGTGTCCAGCCCCACGGCGTTGCCCAGCCGGCTGCGCTTGGTGGGGTAGGCGGAGAGGACCACCGCCACCCGCTTGTTCCCGGCCGGGGTGCGGCGCAGGCGGGCGTGGCGGGTGGCCAGGGCCGCGAGCCGGGCGGTGCGGCCGGGATCGGTGCGAGAGGCCACCAGCGGGGTGCCCAGCTCGCCGCCGTCGTCGACCTCCTCCTTGAAGGCGAAGGCGGGGCCCACGATGCGGCCGTCGAACTCGGGGATGGCCACGCCCCGGGCCACGTCCAGCGGGGTCAGCCCGGCGTCGTCGGCG